>CABUTY010000001.1 GCA_902494595.1 uncultured Porphyromonadaceae bacterium
CATGGTAGGCAATGGTGAGCTGAAAAAGAAAACGGCAAAGGGATTGCTGTGGGGCGGTATCGGCAACGGGATGATGCAGATACTCAACCTTCTCTTCGGCATATTTCTCGCCAGAATGCTGACACCGGCCGATTATGGTATGGTAGGGGCTCTCACCATCTTCTCTACATTGGCCGGATTATTGGCCGAAAGCGGTTTTATCCTCGCTATCGTCAACAAAAAGGAAGCTACTGCCAATGACTACAATGCTCTCTTCTGGTTCAGCATATCAGTATCGGCGGCCATATACATCATCTTGTTTTTCGCGGCTCCACTCATCGCCTCTTTCTATCATGAACCGGAAATGAAGATGTTGTCGCGTGTTCTTTTCATCGGTTTTCTTTTTGGCGGCCTGTCGGCGGCTCCTACTGCCTATCTTTTCCGCAACCTGATGGTTAAGCAACGAAGTCTGGCAATGATTACGGCCATATGCATATCGGGCGTCATCGGAGTGACATGTGCCGCCAATGGTTGCCGCTACTGGGGAATCGCCGTGCAATCGGTATCGTATATTTTCATCAATTGCATGTTTGTATGGTGGTGGTGTCCCTGGCGCCCCTCGTGGAAAATCGACTTCAAGCCATTGCGCGAAATGCTCCCTTTCAGCATCAAGCAGTTGATAATAACCCTCTTCATGCAAATCAACAACAACATTTTCTCCGTGCTTCTGGGCAGGTTCTACAACATGCAGATTACGGGATATTATACGCAGGGAAGCAAGTGGACCATGATGGGCTACAGCATTATTCAGGGGATGATCAACGGAGTGGGGCAGCCTGTGTTGCGAGAAGCCGGTACGGATTCCGTCCGTCGTGCCAACGTATTCAGCAAGATGTTGCGCTTCACGGCATTCATCAGTTTCCCGGCACTCTTCGGACTGGCGATAGTGGCCCGCGAGCTTATTACCATAGCCGTGACCGACAAATGGATTGACTCCGTGCCGGTGATTCAGATTCTATGTGCCGGAAGCGCCTTCATTCCCATTTGCGTGCTCTATGCTAATTTGTTCAACAGCATGGGGCGTCCTTCCGTATATATGTGGAACACGATAGCCCTCGGCCTAACGCAACTTGTGTCGATAACGGTAACATACCGTATGGGATTGAACGTCATGCTTGCCTTCTACAGCCTTATAAACATCCTATGGGTTTTCGTATGGCAATATTTTGCCAGTAGGTATGCCGGTATACGTTGGAAGACAGTGGTAAGAGACATCTCAGCCTATCTTGCAGTAACGCTCTTTGTGATGGGCGTGACATTGTGGGGAACAAGACATATCGAAAACACTCTTTTGTCGCTGACAGTAAAGATAGTGATGGCCGCCGGGTTGTATTGCTTTATACTGTGGCGCGCCAACTCGGTGATTTTTAAGGAGAGTGTGGATTATCTATTGAAACGTAAGAGTTGACAACATGCCCGGATGGCAGGAGATAAAATCATGGTATCTCTTCATAGCCTTTTCTTTCATAGAGGAGATTTGTCTGAGAGCCTCTTCGGAATGGTCATGCAATAAAGGGCGGTGATTCAATGCTTTTGTGATGCGCAGCCCTTCATCGAGAATACGGCATGACTCCGGCGACAGATAAGTCTCGCGGAATTTACTCCAAATATATTCCACACCTTCATCGGAAGGGTGCACAAGGTCATCGGCATAGAATCTGTAGTCGCGCAAATCATCCATCAGTATTTCATAAGAAGGGAAGTAGGATGTCAGGGGATTGGATTGACAAATCCGTTCGCAAGCCAACAGGAGAGTGGCCTTGGATCGGCTGTTGCCTTCAAAACCATCCTTCAGATGCCTTACGGGACTAACAGTGAAAATTACATTCAGCTTTTCGTTCAGACCATGGAGGGCATCTATAACCCTATTCCATCTGAGCACAATCTCATCAATATCCAGGCGTCGACGTTTAAATGTTTCGGCAGGAAATTTATGACAATTGGCAACGATGTAGTTGTCGCGGTCCTTTAGTTCATAAACCCAGGATGTTCCGAAAGTGATTATCAATGCCCTTGCATCGACAAGCTGCCGATGCAGGTCACCGATAAGATTGCGGACAATTTGCCTTGATTCATCGCGAGAGAATCTGTCGGCATGGGAATCCATCATCCAGGACACCCAAAGATTCCCGTTGAGTGCGGACGCGTCAGATATGCTGTAATCTATGTCGGCATCTTCGCACACCATTGCAAATTCCAGAATATTGGCAATGGAGGCGGGGTTGTACAGAACGCCGCAGGTATTTGGATACGCATCCCAAAGCGATTCTCTCATCTTTTTACCTATGGAGTCGGTAAAGCATGAACCGAGCAACACCACAGGCCGCTCCACATCAAGGGGCGTGCATCGCTTGTCTACTGTAAATTCAGTCCTGAATTTCATGACGCGCTCTTAATATTCAGCGGCTGCTCCCCTGAGGGTGGCCAGAGCATCCTGATAGGCATAATCGGCCTCCACAACACGGATAGCCATCTCATACAGAGGAGTGATTTGCGACAGATACTCATGCACCGACAGATTGCCGAGATCATATAGACGCTTTAAATCCTTGGAATTGTCGCATTCCCTGCACAGTTTGGCCGTTTCCAGAGCTGTCTCGCCCAGAGCCTTTGCCTTCTGATACTTCATCTGGAGATCAATGGCATTGTTGTGGCGCGCCTCATCAAGGGCGGCATCCGCTGCCAGCTTGGCCGCCTTAGCCGCTTTTACCCTTCCCTTGTTGCCCCATAATGGCAGGGTAACGCCGAGGCTTACTCCATAGTGGTCGTCGTCCTTGACCATTTCGGAAGTATATCCCAAAGAAAACTCGGGCAGGCCCTCCTTCTTGCGCAGATTTATCTCCGCATCGGCGGTTGCTGATGCATCACGTGCCACCGCTATGGACGGATTTTTCTCGACGGCTGCCGCGCTCCACTCTGCATAATCAGAGGGAAGCGTGTAGGGCATATATTCCATGGGTGTCCACGACAGATCTGTACTACCGGCCATCCCACGAAGCATCTGCATCGTGCCTTCAAGCTCTATCTTTTCAAGGCGACGTTGAGAGATAATCTGCGACATCTCCATGCGTATCGAATTGACATCCACGGAAGTCATGGTGCCCTTCTCCACAGCCTTGCGGGCTGCTTCAAGCATCTGGTTATAATTTTTCTCCATACTGTCGTAGATGTTGTCGAGACGCTGGAGATACACAGCCTTGGTCATCAGGGCATCAGCCTCGGAGACTATCCGAAGCCGTTCGCCCGACAATTCCGACAAAGCCATACGGTTTTGGCTCTCGGCCACCCGGCGTTTCGCCCCAGACAGAGTGGCGAAATCGAAACCTTGACTGACATCAAGCATTATCTTGTCGGCATTCTGTACTCCCCACTGGTAGGCAAACTCCACTTCCGGATTCGACAGATTCATCCCTGTCATATTTTCATTTTCCGTGGCCTGCGTCTGCAGTGTCCTGGCTTTCAGAGTACGGCTTCCCCGGGCTATCTCGCTTAGGGCGTCGACATAAGAGTTCTGAGCGGACATCCCCGCTGTGGCACACAGGCCCAGAAGCATCATGCTTCTACTTATCACAGTCAGTTTCATATTTGTATCTGGCTTTGTTTTTGTTCAGCAACATATAGATTATAGGGATAATAAATCCGTTAAGCAACGTGGAAGAGATGAGTCCACCGAGAATCACCTTGGCCATAGGGCTCTGAATCTCGTTGCCTGGCAGAGCGCCACCTGCGGCAAGCGGTATCAGCGCCAGGGCCGAGGTGAGGGCTGTCATGATTATGGGGTTCAGTCGGTCGAGAGAACCATCCATTATCGCATCTTTTAAACAATACCCGCGCTTGATGAGTTCATTGTATCTGTCCACGAGAAGCATCCCGTTGCGGGTGGCTATACCGAATAGGGATATGAATCCTATGATAGCAGGAATGCTCACCACGCCTGAGGTCAGCGCCACGGCGAATACGCCGCCTATCAGCGCCAACGGCAGATTCACCATCACCACGAGCGACTGCAACGAGTTTCTGAACTGATTGAAGAGCAACAGGTATATCGCCAATATCGAGAAGAAGGATACGAGGAGCAGCGTGCGGGAAGCTCTTTCCTCGCTTTCGAATTGTCCGCCATATTCCACTCTCGTATTGGGCGGGAGCGTAACATTCTTGGTGATAGTTTCCTTGATGTCGTTGACTGCACCGCGGAGGTCACGGCCTGCCACATTGGCGCTCACCACCATCAGCCGCTCAATATTTTCTCTGTTGACAGTACCGGGACCCGACGACACTTCGATTTCGGCAATGGCGTCGAGTGTTACCTGGCGGCCGTCGGCAGCCGTTACCGGTGTCTCGCGTATGCTCTCCAGATTCATGTCGCCGGCATTCTGAAGCTTGACCACCAGGTCTACCGGCTGATTGTTCTCGTACACCTCCGACACCTTCCGGCCGCCCAACAGCACTTCCAATGCCTCGTTGAAGGCAGGGATGGTTATGCCGTATTCGGCCATCACTTCACGCCGGGGCTTGATTTTCAGCTGCGGACGCATCACCTGCTGCTCCACATTCACATCGGCAAGTCCCGGTATTTCCTGTATCGCTTCCTTGATTTTTTTGCCTGTCTGGTGAATCTTTATCAGATCCGGGCCGAAAACCTTTATGGCTATGTTGGCTCTTGTGCCCGACAGCATGGCGTCGATACGATGGGATATGGGCTGACCGATTTCGATATTGACGCCCGGGATATGTGACAGTTTTTCCCTTACTTCCTCCAGCATCTCATCCTTCGATCGGTCCTTAAGCTCAAAGGGAGCCTCTATTTCCGACACATTGATGCCGAGGGCATGTTCGTCGAGTTCGGCACGTCCCGTTTTACGCGCCACGGCACTGATTTCATCCACCGACATGAGAAGCCTTTCGGCCAGTGCCCCTATGCGTTCCGATTCCTCGAGGGATATACCCGGATTTGCGCTCACATTTATGGTCAGCGATCCCTCATTGAAAGGGGGTAGGAAGCTGCGACCCTGCAGGAAAAAGAGAATGAGCGCGGCCACGAAGAAAATGGCTGTAAGGCTCGTGACGGGACGCCAATGGCGCAATGTCCATGCCAAAGCCTTGGCATAATACCCTTTGAGCCATACCACAATCCGGGGTTCTCCCTTGTCGGCGCCTTTGCCCGGCAGCAGCCATGAGCATAGCACAGGAGTGAGTGTGAGAGCAACAAGAGTGGATGCAACAAGAGCTATTATGAAAGAGATGCCCAGGGGCACCAGCATGCGCCCTTCCATGCCATGAAGAAAGAAGAGAGGCACAAAGCTCACGATGATGATGAGGGTGGAGTTGAGAATCGGCATCCTCACCTCGCGCGAGGCGTTGTAGATTACCTTTATCTTGCTTTGACGAGATTCCGGAGGAAGCGCCATGTTATGACGCAGCCGTTTGTATACATTCTCCACATCCACTATGGCATCGTCGACAAGCGACCCTATGGCGATGGCTATGCCGCCGATACTCATGGTGTTGATGGTTAGCCCCATGAAATGCAGCGACAGCAGAGTCATCAGCAGCGAAAGCGGTATCGTCACCAGCGATATCAGCGTGGTGCGCGGATTCATAAGGAAGATGAAGAGGATGATGCATACGAACACCGCTCCCTCTATCAGACTCTTCTTGAGATTGTCCATCGAGCTGTCGATGAATTTCTGCTGTCGGTACAGGTCGGTGTTGATGTTTACGGCTGCCGGCAATGACGCCTTTATCTTATTCATCTCGGCGTCGATGCGTTCCGTAAGATCTAAGGTTCCCGTGTCAGGCTGTTTGGTCACGGTCATGATTACCCCCAGCTTGCCATGAATGGAAGCTGCGCCGGTGTACGGCATACGGGCCATCGCCTTGACGTCGGCGACATTCTCGAGCATCACAGCCATTCCCCCGGTGTCCTTTACCACGCTTTTCCCTATGGCGGCAGCATCGTTTGTGGATACTATCCCTCGAATAAGGTATTCATTGCCGTTGTCGTATACAGAAGTGCCGGCAGGATTGGTATTGATACCCTCGGTGGAGGCTATCACATCGGAGAGTGTCACATTGTATTCGCGCATCCGCTCAGGTCTGAGCAATATCTGGTATTCCTTGACCTGACCTCCTATCACCGACACCTGGGCCACGCCGTCAAGACTTCTGATGCGCGGAGCGATGGTGAAATCGGCAAGGGTGCGAAGATCCATCATAGACACGGAGTCAGAATCGAGACCGATAAACATCACCTCGCCGAGTACCGACGATTGCGGACCCATCACAGGAGCTCCCACATTTTTCCCGAACTGCTCCCTGATTGTGCCGAGCCTCTCCGATACATTCTGCCGGGCACGGTACGGGTCGGTGTCCCAGTTGAACTCTACCCATACTATGGAATATCCGGCAGTTGAGGTGCTTCGTATCCGTCTCACGCCCTGTGTGCCGTTGAGTGCAGTCTCTATGGGGTAGGTCACAAGTTGCTCCACTTCCTCGGGAGCCATTCCCGGCGCTTCGGTCATTACCGCTACCGTGGGGGCATTCAGGTCGGGAAAGACATCCACCTCCATTCTTGTGGCCACGAAACAGCCGCCGATCACCACCACAAGTGCCAGCGCCGCTATCAGAAGTCTGTTTTTGAGAGCAAAACCTATTATCCTGTCAAGCATGGCGTATCAATGATTATGGGAGTGTCCGGCAGGGAGTTTGCCGCCATTTTCTGCATGGCGCACGCTCTGCACGCCTTCCGTCACTATCTTGTCGCCGCTCTTGACACCGCTCCGGATCTCCACACGTATGCCGTCGCTGGTCCCTATGCTGACAGGTATCCGTTTATATACGTGGTCGTGGACTTCCGCAAAGACAAAATGCTGACCCAACTCCTCTATAATGGCCGATTTCGGCAGACTTATCACGCCGTTGCGCGGCGACGACAGCAGATATACCTCCACCACGCTGCCGTTGCGGAGTGAGCCGGGATTGTCAAATTCCATGATTACAGGCACGTAATGCGACTGCGTAAGGTCGGGCATCTGCGACGACACCACCCTGAAACCTAACTTGGAGAGGTCTACGGCTCCCTTGTCATTGCCGGGAATCACGATATTGGCACCGGTTAGGGCACCAAGATTATCCCATTGCCTTTCGCTGACATCGGCACGAAGATGCAGGCGGCGATTCTGGGATACAGTGGCAAGGAGGTCGCCCTGGTTCACAAATTGTCCCTGCGATACGTTTAATGCCGTAATGTAACCGCCGACTGGCGACGATGCCCCCACGGCGCCCGTGGCTCCACGCACCGCCACTCCCTGCGCCAACGCCTTCGCATTGGCGTAATTACTCCTGATTTGTTCGTACTCGCGCTTTGATATGAGGTTATCCTTTACCAATTCCTCGGCGCGTTTCAGCTCCGTTTCCGCTAACTGCAGATTGATGGCCGCCGTCTGTTGTCCGTCGCTCTGCTCCATACCGCGTGAGCTGATGGTGAAGAGCGTCTGCCCTGCACTGACGGGAGCACCCGTGGCCAAAGCTTTGTTGGTGAAGTTCACTATCCCGGAGGCCTTGGCCGTAACAACCCCCTGCATTCCCGACGGCGACTGTATACGGCCACCTGTCTTTATCACATTGCTGAAAGGAGCGGGAGCCACTGTCTCCGTCTTTATGCCGGCCAGCTCTATGGCCTCGAGACTCATAGTGATCTCATCCTCATGTCCCGTCTCAGCTCCGGCCTGTCGAGCCGCTGCCTCATCTTTATGCTCGCCGGCATGTTCATCGTGCGAGTGGCTGCATGACAGACCGAAGGTCACCGACATGCCGAATATCAGAAGTGTGTATATCGAGTGTTTTATATTCATTACCCATGATTGATGGTGTTTCCAATCATTATAACGTATGAAACGCCTTAATAATCTTTTGTGAATAGAATGTCGAAGCAAAAATACTAATATGTGAAATGTTAAAAAATCAATGATTTTCGTGAATTTTCAAGGTAGAATTGTGACGTAATTTCTTATATCGGCAAAAAGGCCAAATATTGCATCTATGAAAATTTGATATAAATAGTACTTGTAAGTATACATATGCCAGATATGTTTATGGAAAATTGATTTTGTCTTAAAATTTGGGAGATACGATTAACATTTGTGGCCTTAACTAAAATTTTATAATTTTGTGTAAAATTATTGAAGCAGTCTTGATGAGTTAACGGATTCTGCTTATCAGGCCATTGATGAGTCGTTTGAAAAACACCCCTAAGTGAATATTCGAAGCAGGAAACATACATTGATTGTAAAGTATAAAGAATAAGAGATCAGGGATGCCATACGGTCATTATGAGTAACAATTGAATCCTTAGGAAGTCTATGAAGAAACATTTCTTATTGACTATGTCGCTGGCGGTGCTGACAGGGCTGACATCGACATCACAGACTTTTGTAGTTGACGGCCTTAGTTACAAGGTATTGTCGGCTACCGAGAAAACTGTTGAGGTGACACGCCCTGCAAAGACAGTCACCATAGCGGAAGTGGTTGTACCGGCCACGGTCACCAATGGCGACGTTACCTACACGGTTACGGCCATAGGCAACCAGGCCTTCCAGCTTAACGAGACCGTGACGTCTGTGAAGCTTCCCGACGGCATTCTTTCCATCGGTAACAATGCCTTCCAGCAATGCAAGAATCTGGTGACATTCGAGATGGGCAACAAGGTGACATCCATCGGTCAGTTTGCCTTCAGCAGCAGCGCCAAACTTAAGGAGATGCGTCTTTCAAAGACTGTCAAGACTATAGGACCGAGAGCCTTCATGGCATGTTCGGCCCTTGAGGTTCTAGACATCGGCGAAGATCTTGAGGCTGTGCCTGACTGGATGTGCCATGCGTGCAGCAATCTGCGCGGCATCACCGTGCCCGACAAAGTTACTACCATCGGCGCCAGCGCTTTCCGCAGCAATACCAAGGCCGACACCATCCAGATAGGCAAGAGCGTTACCTCTATCGGCGACAATGCGTTCGCATACTCCACGGGATGCACCAAATTAATCTCCCTTGCCCCGACGCCTCCCGCACTCACCGGCGATAAGGCTATCGTAAACACTTACGACAAGACAGTGCTCTGGGTCAGCGAGAAATCTCTGGCTCTCTATCAGCAGGCCGACTATTGGAAAAACTTCAAGAGTATCAAGGCATATGATCCGTCGGGACAGGTAGGCGACAAGCTGTTTGTAGTGGCCGGCGTCGGATACGAACTTATTTCAAAGGACGACAAGACGGTAGGTATAGCTCATATCGACACGCTTGTTTACAAGGGTTCTGTTCTGGCACGCAACACTGTTGACTATGCCGGCGAGACATTCAAGGTGATAGCCGTACAGCCGCAGGCCTTCAAGGGCGCCACCGAGCTTACGCAGGTGGAACTCCCCGCGTCTATAGCCACAGTCGGAGACGAGGCTTTCGCCGGTTGCTCGGGTCTGAAATATCTTGTGAACCAGGCCGGGACCCTTACGACCACCGGCAAGGACGTATTCTCAGGAGTGAATTTCGCTACCGGCAAGCTCTATGTGCCGCGCGCATCAGCTGCTGATTACAAGGCTGCCGCTCAGTGGAAGGATTTCACAAATATGAGCATCATCATTGATGAAGTCACAGTAGACGGCATCATCTATAAGTGCAACAATATCATCGACTGCACGCTCGACTTCACGGGAGCGCCCAAGTCCAAGGGCGCATTGGTAATACCCGACGAGATTATGGTCGACGGTTATCCCTTCACCTGTACTGTAATTGCCGGTAATTCCTTCTACAACACCGACCTGACCGCCCTTATCCTTCCCAAGACACTTAAGCGGATTGCCTCCAACGCATTCTTCACACTCGGTGCCTACAACCGTCCAATCGAGCGTATCGTGGTTCCCGAGGGCGTCACATCCATCGGCTCGAACGCATTCTATGGCTGCCATGTGAATTATGTGGATCTTCCCGAAAAGAGTCTTACAGACCTTGCCAACAGCGCTTTCTATGGCTGCGACATCAAGGGTATAAAGGTTCCCGGCAGTGTAGGCGTGATCAAACCCTCCACCTTTTATGGCTCCGACCTCAACTGGCTTATCCTTGGCGAAGGTATCACCGAAATTCAGGAAAGTGCTTTCTTCGGCACCAAGGTAGGCGCAGTTCGTCTGCCCAACTCTATGAAGATTCTTGGCAAAGGCGCCTTCAGCGCTTGCTCACTCCTCTCTTCGCTCACAATCAACAATGGTCTGGACTCAGTGGCTGAAGGTGCCTTCTCCAACTGCAGAAACCTGTACAAAATCTTCAACTTCTCCAAGACTCTTCCGGAGGGCCTCGAGGCTTCTCTGACTCAGTCGGGTGAAATGACCGGTCCCGAACGTACAACATACACCGTAAGCGACGCTTTCAAGACAGGTACAGCTTTCGGTACCGTAATCGTACGCAAGGACCTCGCCACATGGTTTGACTACAAGGGCGTGAGATACCTCCCCGTAACAGAGAACTCCACTGAAGTGTCGGCAGTCGACGGCAGTTACCTGATGGATGACCTCAAGGTGGAATTGCCTGAGAAATTCACCGCCAACGGCAAGAATTATACCGTATCCGACGTCGCCACATATCTTCTCTGCGGCCAGAGCATCATGGAAGAAGTAAACGTGACTTTCCCCTTGACGATGGTGCCCAATGGATTCATCTACAACGCATGCAACGTGAAGAAGGTGACTTTGCCTTCCTCAGTGACCGACCTTGGCTCATACTGCTTCGCAGAGACCGACTCGCTCACCAGCATCGACCTGCCAAAGAACCTCAAGAACATCGGTCTGGCCTCTCTGTACTATTCGGGTATCAAGGAACTTAAAGTGCCCGGAAAGGTAGAACTCATGGACAATGGCTCAGTATTCGGTTGCCGCAATCTTGAAAGTCTCACATTCGAGGATGGCGAAGGTAAAGTGCTGATTGGCTATATGCCCACGATGTTCGGCAATCGCCCGATGTTCTCCAGCTCCAAAATAAAGGAGATGACAGTAGGACGCAACCTCAACTATCTGACAGGAGCCACTTACGGATATTCTCCCTTCTACGGTGATTCAATTATGGAGAAGGTAGTGTTCACAGACATGCCTCAGTTCCTGGGTCAGGATTTGTTCCGCAGCTGCAAGAGCATCAAGTCAATCAAGATTGGCGACAATGTGACCACAATCGGCTCCAACGCTTTCAACGGATGCGCATCGCTTGACTCGATAGCAGTCGGTCCGAGTCTGAGATCCATCGGCACACAGGCCTTCGCAGACTGCAATAAGCTTACACAGTTCTACTGCCCCGCGGTGACACCTCCCACATGTGCTGCCAATGCTCTTAAGGACATCGACAAACAGCAGTGCACCCTGTATGTGGCTCCCAATTCGGTTGACCAGTATAAGGCTGCCGCTCAGTGGAAAGACTTCTACAACATCGAAGGCTACGTATTCACGGGCATTGAGTCGGTAGGCGTTGAAACAGGCGGTCGCTTCTTGGTATACAACGTCAGCGGCGTTCTGGTGCTCGACACACGCGATGCATCTATGATCGACGACCTTCCCGCCGGATTATACATCATCAACGGCAAGAAGGTGCTTAAGAAGTAATCTCGACTATCACCTACGGGTGACCTCCAATACTTAACGCAATACGGGTCGGACAATCAGTCCGGCCCGTAGTCATACAAAAAAAGCTGCCTAAGCAGCTTTTTTGTTCTTAGAGAGGCATATCAATAGTTTTCGGCTTTCATCTCGAAATAGCTCTGGGCGTGGTCGCAAACGGGGCATACCTCGGGAGCATTCTTTCCGATCACCACGTGTCCGCAATTGCGGCATATCCATATGGTGTCGCCCTCGCGGGAGAATACGATACCTTTCTCTATGTTGCTCAGGAGCTTGCGGTAACGCTCCTCATGGTGTTTTTCTATGTCGCCCACCATTCTGAAGAGCTTGGCAATGTCGTTGAAGCCCTCCTCGTCGGCCTCCTTGGCCATTCGGCTGTACATATCGGTCCATTCGAAGTTCTCGCCGGCGGCTGCGTCGGCAAGATTCGCCAGCGTGTCGGGTACATTACCTCCGTTGAGAAGCTTGAACCATATCTTGGCATGCTCCTTCTCATTGTTGGCTGTCTCCTCGAAGAGAGCGGCTATCTGCTGGTACCCATCTTTCTTTGCTTTCGACGCATAGTACGTGTATTTGTTGCGGGCCTGCGACTCACCGGCAAACGCATCCATCAGATTGCGCTCCGTCTTTGTTCCTTTCAAATCTTTCATTGTCGTATTTTGAGTGTTAAAAGTTTCCGAACACAAAATTAAGCATTCTCCACAAGATATTCAATAGGGTACTCAATCCTTTTTTGCGTACATTTACAATTTTACTTCTCAGAGCCTATCTTAATTTGATGTTTTTCCATATTCAGCCAATGATGTTAAAATGGTTAGAGGGCGTTCCTTAAAATTCTGACAGGCTCTTAGCCTTAGCCGCGTTTTGGAAATCACAGAAATAAACCGGAACTTCACAGAGAATTCACAGAACTTAGCCACACTAATTTTCAGATGTTCACAGAAGCGGCAGGTATAATTAGCCGATAATTATATTTAAAGCGGAAGGATAGGGGAGGCCCAGGTCGATACAAAAAACAGGCGTATGAAGAATTCTGCTTCCTTGGCTCTAAGAATGTAATCGACCTTATCCGTGGCCGACATCACTGTCTCGAAAATATGACTCTTATGTTCATCAAGACATCTTTCCCTCCGTTCATTGCAATAGTTGGCTGCTTTCAGAACAGAGTCTTTATTATTCCTGTCGCCGAATACATCACAGGCAACTTTATCGGGATTAATATATTCTGAATCCTCAAACCACTCATGATGCAGAATCCTGGAGTTCACGGAAGTCTTGCCTCACCCATTGGACCTGGCAATCACGATAAGGAATGGACGGTGATTACTTGCTGCCATTCTTGATTCTGTTAATGGCATCATTCCATTGTTCTTGAGCCGCCTGTGTGGCCTCATCGATTCCGGCTGCTACGCGCTACAAGGATTGATTCAAAAAAGGAGTGCAGCTCTGACAGCCACACTCCTTTTGGTATTATATCTCTGTTGATATTACTTCACTTCCTCGAAGTCGACGTCGGAAACTTCTTTGTCGTCGTTGGGGTTGGAGGCGGGACCCTGCTGCGGGCCGGCCTGTGCTCCTGCCTGGTTCTGGGCATTGTAGATGTCCTGGGCGGCAGCCTGGAATGCATCCGTCACCGCCTTGCCGGCGGAATCAACATCCTCCACGAGCTGCTGTTTGTGAACATCTTTAAGACGTTGGAGGGCACTTTCAACGTTGGCCTTCTTGTCGGCGGGAATCTTGTCGCCGAGTTCCGCGAGCTGCTTCTCGGTCTGGAATATCACGGAGTCGGCGTGGTTGAGTTTGTCGGCACGTTCCTTGGCCTGCTTGTCGGCGGCCTCGTTGGCCTTTGCCTCGTCGCGCATACGCTGAATTTCGGCGTCGCTGAGACCGCTGGAAGCCTCGATACGTATCGACTGCTCCTTGCCTGTAGCCTTATCCTTGGCGGTAACGTTGAGGATACCGTTGGCATCCACCTCGAAAGTCACCTCAATCTGGGGCACGCCACGGGGTGCAGGAGCTATACCGCCGAGGTTGAACTCGCCGAGGAGCTTGTCGTCGGCAGCCATCGGGCGCTCACCCTGGAGAACACGGATGGTAACCTCGGGTTGGTTGTCGGCAGCCGTGGAGAACGTTTCGCTCTTGCGGGTAGGTATCGTGGTGTTGGCGTCGATAAGCTTGGTCATCACGCCGCCCATGGTTTCTATACCTATCGACAGAGGCACAACATCGAGAAGAAGCACATCCTTGACATCGCCGCTGAGCACGCCGCCCTGGATAGCTGCACCTATGGCCACAACCTCATCGGGGTTCACACCCTTGTTGGGAGCCTTGCCGAAAATCTGCTTTACTTTCTCTTGTATAGCGGGAATACGTGTTGAGCCGCCCACGAGGATAACCTCGTCGATTTCGTTGGCGGTAAGGCCGGCATCCTGAAGAGCTTTCTGGCAGGGAGCTGCCACAGCGTCAATAAGGCTGGAGGCAAGCTGCTCGAATTTGGCGCGTGTAAGCGTCTTCACGAGGTGCTTCGGGCCTGAGGCGGTTGCCGTGATATAGGGGAGGTTGATTTCTGTGGATGTGGAGTTGGAAAGCTCTATCTTGGCCTTTTCGGCAGCTTCCTTGAGACGCTGCATGGCCATGGGGTCCTGACGGAGGTCAACACCCTCGTCGTTCTTGAACTCATTGGCCAGCCAGTCGATGATCACATGGTCGAAGTCATCGCCGCCCAGATGGGTATCGCCGTTGGTCGACTTAACCTCGAACACGCCGTCGCCAAGCTCAAGGATGGAGATATCGAACGTACCGCCACCGAGGTCAAACACGGCGATTTTCTGCTCCTTCTGCGATTTGTCGAGACCATAGGCAAGAGCGGCAGCCGTAGGTTCGTTGATGATACGCATCACCTTGAGACCCGCTATTTCGCCGGCATCCTTGGTGGCCTGACGCTGCGAATCGTCAAAGTAGGCCGGAACGGTGATGATGGCCTCAGTAACAGGCTGTCCCAGATAATCCTCGGCTGTCTTCTTCATCTTCTGGAGAATCATTGCCGAAATCTCCTGCGGAGTATAGTTGCGGCCATCTATGTCAACCTTCGGCATGTCGTTCTGACACACCACCTTATAAGGTACGCGCTTGATTTCATCGGTTACCTGGTCGCATTTCTCGCCCATGAAGCGCTTGATGGAGTATACTGTCCTTGTAGGGTTGGTGATAGCCTGCCTTTTGGCCGGATCGCCTACCTTACGCTCGCCACCGTCGGTAAATGCTACTACCGACGGGGTAGTGTTTCGTCCTTCATTGTTGGGTATCACTACAGGATCCTTGCCTTCCAGAACTGCCACGCATGAATTCGTGGTGCCCAGGTCTATACCAATAATCTTTGCCATGATTTTATAATTTTATGTATTTGTTTCTTTTATTATCCAGTGGTTCATGAGCCATGCGGGATAATCTTATCCGCGATTTATTCTCATGTCCCACATCTTATTAACAAATAACATGCAAAAACGATTAAATAAGGCTAAAAAAAGGAGTGAGGATTATAATATGCTGATTATCAGTATGATATATTCTTTCAGGCAGCGAATGAAGCCATTGACAGAAATGACACTGTAATTAAAAATGGCACAATCTTAGGTATATGTTATTGAAAATTAGTAACTTTGCAGGAAAAACAGAGCAATCGCAGAGCCGATTCCCCTATAGAACAAATATGAAACCTTTACAAGAGAAGTTATCAGCATACGATGCGCCGCAGAAGGCGAAGGCAGCAGGAGTATATCCATATTTCCGAGCGATATCGAGCGAGCAGGACACGGAAGTCATGATGAACGGCAAGAAGGTCCTGATGTTCGGGTCGAACAGTTATATGGGTCTTACTAACCATCCCAAGGTGATAGAGGCAGCCGTGGAGGCCACTAAGAAATATGGCACGGGCATGGCCGGTTCGCCATTCCTCAACGGTACCCTTACCATCCACAAGGATCTTGAAGCGCGTCTCGCCGACTATGTGGGCAAGGAAGATGCCATGATATATTCCACCGGTTTCGGAGTGAACTTAGGTGTGGTTTCCACACTTACGGGCCGCGAGGACTACATCATTCTTGACGAGCAGGACCATGCCTCGATTATAGAGGGACGCCGTCTGAGCTTCTCCAATTATCTCAAGTACAAGCACAACGACATGGAGAGCCTGGAGGCACAGCTCAAGAAGTGCGAGCCCGACAAGGTGAAGCTGATAGTCAGCGACAGCGTCTTCTCCATGGAAGGGGATGTGG
>CABUTY010000002.1 GCA_902494595.1 uncultured Porphyromonadaceae bacterium
ATGGGAGTCGGCACGAGGCCCGGATTAATCGCGTTAACACGGATGCCCTGTGAGGCGAGCTCTACTGACGCTCCTTTCATGAATCCGTTCAATCCACCCTTTGATGCGTTGTATGCCACATCCGCGGCCGAACCTATGAAGATGCCCGTAATTGATTCTATGAATACTATCGACGAGCCTCTCCTTAATTTCTTGTTCTTCAATAATTTCGACACCATCAGCATGGGAGCGAGCGTGTTGACCGCAAAGATTTTCTGCAGGTCTTTCTTATTGAAGCGTTTGATCAGCGAAACCTGCGGTATTCCGGCTGCGAACACGCAGCCGTCCAGTACAGGCATCCGGGATATTATGTCGTCAATCTGCGATTCTTCCGATATGTCGCCAACGCATATGAAATGGCTGTCGGAATTGTCGCATGATTGTTTAGTGTCTTCAAGTGCGGAAGAATTACGTCCGTTCAGATAGAGAACGGCACCGCGTTTTGAGCATTCTATGGCAATGCCTCTCCCTATGCCGGAAGAGGCGCCAGTAACAAGTACTGTCTTGCCATCAAGCGAGAATGCGTCCATCAGAGGGCCTGAATGAAGTTATAGAGATCTTCTATTGTATTGTTGGATCTCAGGTCAGCTCCTGTAATCGTCTTGTCAAATGCATCGTCAACCATGGCGATAATCGACAGGGCTGTCAGCGAATTCCATTCTTCCAAATCTTTGTAATCGGTGTTGGCCTGAAATTCACTTGCCGGTGTTTCATCGAATTCCTCGGCAAACTTCTCGATAAAGTTTTCAAGTGTCATATCAACTTATTTTATAGGGATTGATGTTTTTATATGTTTCTGCGCTCCATATGGATGTGACGAGGAGGTCGGGACACATCCGGGCGGTGATTTTCTGGAGTGTGTCATCGGTGCCGACTTCATAGAAGACGGTGACGCCATCTCGTTTCATGTTCATGATAATGTCGGTCCATAACACAGGATATGTCATGAGTTTTATCTGATTCTCCAGTATTTCACCGGCATCTGTGTGAGCAATACCGTCGGCATCCTGATAGATGGGGATTTTTGCGTCGTTGAATGTGAGTTTGCGAAGTTCTTTGGCAAGAATCTCGCCTTCTTCGGCTGAGTTGGGGGAGTGTCCTACACCTTTCATCGGAAGCAACAACGCACGTTTCGCATCCATCGCTTTCAGACGTTTGCAGGCTTTTTTTATAGAGTTACGGGCGCCGGTTATCACCAGCTGGCCCGGTCCGTTATAGTTGGCCACATATAATTTCTCGTTATCTTCAGCGCCAACTTCTGCAAGAACATCCAATACCACATTGTCGGCAATGCCGATGATGGCCCCCATAGCACTCGGATGTTTCTGGAAGGCCTCGTGGAATACGAGTCCGCGATGCATCACGAATGGCAGAGCTTCCTCAAAACTTAAAGCCCCGCATGTCACCAGAGCCGCGTATTCGCCAAGTGAATGGCCTGCCACGCAATCGGGTTTGATGTCGTTCTGTGACGCTGCCGCTGCAACCTCATAGATGAATATGGCCGGCTGCGTGAGACGTGTATCCATTAATTCCAGTTCCGTTGACCGGAAAATTCTTTCAGACAGCTTTTCCCCTACAATTTCGTCTGCTATATCGTAGATTCTTTTTGCATGGGCATTCTTGCAATACAGTTCATAACCCATGCCTTCCTTCTGACTCCCTTGTCCGGAGAATATGAATGCATTATTCATGACGCAAATTCCTTAATCTCTTTATTATTTTGTTCATTGCGTAATCGCCGTTGCCTTTATGATATTCATACTCCGACTTGAGTATGGCATCATAGAGAATATCATGATACTTATTGTCCTTATAAAGGGCCTGACGAAGGACGCCTTCTCTCGTCATGAACATAAGCGGTCCGATTTTGCTGCTCATCGGATGGGTGGATATGCATTTACCCCATAGCCTGTTAAGTCCAAGGTCCTCAAACGTATATTTGAATAACTGTAAAACAGACTCAATCCAGGCAAACCCATCACGATAGTTTTTGTCGCCAATCACTATGCTGTGTGTCGACGCGCTTTGATTCTCTCTGTCGATATCGGCTATCGCACACCATCCTATTATCTGAGACGTTTCCTGCGAACATATTGCCCAGAATATGTATTTATCGCTGCCTTCCATGCAGCCTTTCACCCACTTCTCTGCATCTGCCATTGAAATGGGACGGAAAGTCCCTACAATATCTTTCAGCAATTGTTCGTCATTCTTCCATTCATATATATGTGAAATATCTTCAATCTGAAATTTTCTGAAAAATACCGTGGGCTTCATGTTTTCTGATATGCAAAATGGATATGAGGATATGCTTTCTCTTTTCAGGCAATCGTCCGGATGAATTCCTTTATCTTGTTGATTACCGTTGCTTTCTTCGCTGCGATGTCGTTGCCCTCGATGTTGGAGAGGTTAACGTACCAGTAGGAGAAGGGGTACATCTCACTGCTCAACGAGAAGCTGTCATGGACAAGGTCGGTGAATTTCTTTACATCTCCGCCTATCCATACCATAATCTCGTCGGGATTCAGCCGACGAACTTTAGGCATTATCTTTTTGATGATTATGCCTTTCTTGTCGAGACCCAGCTCTCTCGCCACATATTCTTTGCATGGCAGGTTGCAGATGGTTTCGATGTACTCCAGCCGCTTCCGCTTAAGGTATTCGTCGGAGCGGTTCTTGTTCTGCTCGTATATCGGAACAGGGATATGGAACAGTTCGTCGGCGAAGGTGTTGAAAAACTCAATCTTCGATTTCCACAGCGGGGTGTGCTGAAAACTGCGCGAGAACCAGCCCGTGATGTATTCGTCGGGTTCCGAGAGTTTCATCATCGCCACAAAATCGTCATCGCAGGGCCGATGAAGTCTGTAGCCTGTTTTGTCCAACATTTTCGGTTCAAGATAGGTCCGGAAGTCGCACAGTTCTCTTATGGCTATGTCGCGCTCTTCGATACCTGTATGGAATACTGCCGCTGTCTTTATACCCTCTATCAGATAATGTTGCTCAAGATGCACCTTATGATGGTTCAGCACGTACAGGAACTGGAAATTCTTGATGTTGAGCACCGCCTCTATCTCGTTGAGGGCTTTCGATGAAAAGGCAAGCTCATAACGGCCGTCGGTCTTTACGATTTTCATTGCCCCTATGAGACGACGCAGGTCCACGGCGAAGTTATTATATCCTCCGGCCCATGAGTCGCGGCATACGTAGTCGAGGTTGTCGGCGTCAATCGACCCGTGAATCAACGATATCATCACGTTGGAAAAACTGTCATCGCGTGGCTGGTCATTATGGTCGATGTAAGGCATGCCTGTTATCATCCTTACGAGCAACGGCCAGTTTATATTGTCGTCACCCAACATGGGCCTGTAAACCTTCACCGACACGTAGGCGCTCAAGAGCTCGTGCTCTGTAAGCTTGTCCTGATGCGCTTCGATGTCCGACTTGAACTTCTCGTCGCCAAGGGATTCGGTAAGTGCATCTTTCATAGATGCTTCGTCGTAAAAAATCTCGAATGTATGGGAAAACGGTGTATGTCCCACATCGTGCAGCAGACATGCCAGCCGGTATGTCTGGAATATTTTTTCGCAGTCCTCGGGCAAATATTCCGGGGCGGTGGTCTGCGCCAGATGCTCGGCAATCATTGTCCCGATATGGTATACGCCTAAGGAATGAATGAATCTATCGTGACGAGCAGACGGATATACTGACCGGCAGGAATTCTGCTCGATACGACGCAACCGTTGGAATTGCGGCGTGTCAAGAATGTTTTTGCACCATTCCACCGGAACACGGATGTGACCATGTACACTGTCCAGAAATTCTTTCATTTCAGGTAGTCTTCCCAAATCGGGGTTTTGTAATATTTGTCGGCTATCGCTGAATAGATATTGTTATAGCGGTTCACTGTATCCTTCAGATTCTTGGAAAAGGGCACATGCAGCGCATAATCCTTGTATTGTATGCTATGGCTGAAGGTCTCGGCAAATGCGATGAAGTCGGAATACCCGAATCGAATCCGGATGTTGTGGCTTACCAGTTCCCTAGTCATTTTGTTGAACTCCCTGACCTTGATGACCGCTATCATCTTGTCGTGCAGCTCCTGCTGCGCCAGCAGTATGCCGAGAAACTGCGCCGGTTCTATATACTTCATTCTTTGCTTACGATTCTTTTATTACTGCCGCAATCCTTTCCATGTCGGCCTGGTCGTATCGCTGGTCGACGGGCAACGGAAGGATGTCCGTTGCAATTTCAACGATTTCAGAGCCCTGATTATTATCTTTCAGCACGTTTGGCCAGTAGGTGGCTACGAAAATCTGACTCTCTATGAGCTTTTTGCGCAGTCTTCCGGCATCCTCTGCCATGTAAGGATAAACCATCGGGCAACTCGCTTCTTCGATTTCGGGTATCGTGAGCCTGTTGTCGTTGCCGAGAGCGTCGTGCAGCAGGGAGAAGTTGCGCTTGCGTTTCTCCGCCAGCCGGTTCCAGTCGATGCTGCCGAGTATTCTTCTTGTGAGCTTTGACATATGGGCAACGGGTCTGTTGACAAGCGCTCCGTCGTGGGCCTTGAAATCGGCATATCCTTCTCCCGGGTCAAGGTCGATGCGCTTCAGAAGATGCGAACAGCGGTCGTACGATTCCTCTTCCTCGAGCTGTCCGGCAAATTGCCCGACGCCTGCGGCTATGCCCCCGTCGGGTACGCCCACAAACTTACGGGGACTGTACACGGCTTTGCTGCCGTTGGTGGGCCGGTGGAAGAATGCCTGTGCGTCGTCGACGATAGCTGGCTGCCGTAACGTTCCGACAGCATGGCCACGTACCCGTCTTTGATGCCGAAGTAGTTGTTATAGAGCAGGTATTCGTCGTCGGAAAGGTCGGGCAACGATTTCAGCTCCAGTTGCTGGTCGATGTCATAGAATTCCACGGCTGTGCCGGTGTGCTGAAACGGTTCCATCACCACCTCGCAGGTGTACCGGGGCACATATACCCTAATGCCTTCGGGGAGACCCCGCAGCACTACCTCCAGCGCGTTACGCGCCGAGTTCACGCAGACGCCTTCGTCGTGCGGAAATTCCTTGTACTCGGGCAACTCCAGCTCAAAATATCCTCCTATCGGTCGCATTCTACAATCACCTTGCACAAGGTTGAGATATTTGATATAGACTCTTCAAGCATTTCCTTTGACGGGAAATTAAATACCAATGTTCCGATAGCCTGATTTGCTCCTGTAAAACTGTCTACCATTTCTCCTTCAGTAACCCACAGGTCTTCTTGAATCACGTAGGGTTTGATTCCCTCTGATATGGACAAGCCTTTGTAAAGGCCTTTGTCGTTGGCATGGAGAATTACTTCCGCTACATTGCCTTTATACTTCGGCATGGACATCGGAACTAATTCTTCTCCCAAAGCGGCTCTTACTGAGTTCTCTATAAGGTGAGCGTCCGCTGCTATGTCAAGCATTTCAGCCAATCTGTTGCCTCCTCCGCGTGGCGATAATTCCATGATATATGCCTTGCCATTCTTGCATAACCTTGTTTCCACATTATAAATGCCGGTATGGAGATTGAGCAGTGTGATCAGACGCTGGATTTCGGATTGCAATTCCTTTTGTGCCCATTGAGGCATTGTCGATGGCCAGCTGTAAGCCGATGGTGTATAGGGGTTTGTGGCTCCGGCATCAAAGTGTTGGTTGGAGAACGAACAGAATACAAGTTCGCCGTCTATAGTATAGCATTCCGTATCGGATGAACAGCCTTCGTTTTCTAAAAAATCCTCTACTATGAGATGTCTGCTGTGAGATTCGGAAAGTGCATAATCCACTGCGTCTGACAGCAATTCCGGTGAATCCACTCGTGACACACCTTTGCTTCCGGCCGAGTCCACGGGTTTTACTATCACGGGCCAATTGAAGTAATCTTTGTCTTTAAGGATTTCTTCATAATTAGTGTAATCGCCGGCAGTCGGGACATTGAAATTATTGTCTCTGAGAAATTTGCGGAAAGCTGATTTGTTTTGCAGGATGTTTATGACATCATATGAACCTTGGAAGGGCAGGTTTAACTTCTCTGCCACATATGCTGCTGTAGGAACGCCCGGATCTACGGCAAACGACATGATTCCGTCTATGTGCAGCTTTTTCGCCAATGAAAGGACAGCTTCTTTATCCAATATGCTGATGTTATGGTATTCATCCGAATATTTGTGAGCTATATTATTCGGTATGTAATCGACTGTAATAACATACGCTCCCAGTTTATGTGCGGCATCTATGATAGGCAGCAGATACCTTAATCCTCCCAGCAGCATCAGTTTCTTCATGCGGCCCTCCTTTCTTCTCCGAAAAGAGAACCGTATGCAAAGGTGCTATAAATCGCCCCCCCCTGTTTTTGAAATTACGACAACATTGATATGGTCGGCATAATTCCCGTATAAGGATTCCATTTCTGATACTTTGTCGAATTTAAAAAAGAGTATGCCTATGGCTTTGCCCGCGCCGTCGAAGCTCTTGACGGCATTGCCGGCCTTCTTATACAGCACTTCTCTGTAAAGATGCTTCTTCGCGAAGGGCGTCAGCCGGTAGCCGTTGAAGATTCCTGACTTCTCCGAATGCAGAACGAAGGTGGCGTAGCAGCCTTGTAATTCTTTAGGATGCAGTGCTACAGGCTCGCCGAGTGCCGCTTTTATGTTGGCTTCCACAAGGTCGACATGCAAAGCGTCGGACAACTGTATCGGTATCATGTTGCCGCCGGCCCGCGGCCCTACCTCTAAGAAATGAGGCTGGCCCTCCTTGTCGATTATGACTTCTATATTGAGTTCTCCCGAAGTCATATGCAGTTCATCTATGAGCCGCTGCAATTCTTCGTACAGATGTCTCTTTTGGTTTTCTGTCAGGCCGTTGGGTAGTTTTTCCCCAATCGGTATAAGACTGCGGCCATTGTCGCCACGCAGGCACGCCATGTCGCCATAGAGAGTTATCTGCCCGTTTTCTACAAAGATGTCGCCGCCTATCACATCGGGGAAGCCTCTCTCTATAAATTCTTCCGCTATTAGTATTTTGTTGCGTGAATATTTATCTGCTTCCTTTATCGATTTCTGCAGGGCGCCGGTGTCAGCAAGAAATGACACTCCTTTCGATCCCGAAGAATCTGTGGGTTTGATTACAATAGGGAATGACAGGGTCGACAATCCCTCGACAATTGAGTTATGGCTGTCTGTCGGCGAAAAGGTGAATGTCTGAGGACAAGCAAAATTATGTTTCTTAAGGAAGTCGCGAAATTTATGTTTCACTCCCAGAACGGCGACGGATTCAGCAGGATTCGTGGGTAATCCCAGTCGCTCACATACTATTGCTGCAGGGAGCGCCGCCGGGTCGGATGCGTAGGCGAGGATGCCGTTGACTTTTTCCTTTTCTGCTATCCTGCACACGGCTTCTATGTCGGTGGTGCTTTCCGGATACCATTTGTCTGCGACATACTGTCCCGGATTATCTTGCAGGTAATCTATGAGCACTGTACGGTAGCCCATAGATTTTGCTTTTTCTATGACCGGCACCTGTTGCCTTGATCCGCCGAGCAGTAGGAGCGTCTTCATTTCTTTATCAAGTTCACTATTCTCTCCACGTCATCTTCTGAGAGGGCGTGGTGCATGGGGAGGCAAATCACGGTGGCGGCCATGCGGTGGGCATGGGGGAGGTTCTCCGGAACGGCCGACGGCAGCCCGCGGTAGGTGGAGAACTCTGTAATCAGCGGGTAGAAGTAACGGCGTCCCAGCACGCCGGCGTCGCGCATCTTGAAATAGAGCTCGTCGCGCGTCATGCCGTATTTCTCCGCATCCACGAAGATGGGGAAGTAGCTGTAATTGTGGCGCACGCCAGGCATGTCGTCGAAGAAGGTGATGCCTTCCGTGCCGCGCAACGCTTCCCGGTATGCCACGGCAACCTTGCGGCGTGCCGCTATGGCGGCATCTACCTGCCGCAGGTTCAACAGCCCGTAGGCCGACCGCATCTCGTCCATCTTTGAGTTGATGCCGGGAGCAACTACCTCTGTTTCGCCGGCAAAGCCGAAATTTTTCAGATAGTCGATGCGCTGCTTGGTCTTGGCGTCGTGCATGACCATGGCGCCTCCCTCGATGGTGTTGTAGACCTTCGTGGCGTGGAACGACAACGTCGACATGTCGCCGGCGTTGAGTATACTTTTGCCGTCAACTTCCACTCCGAAGGCGTGGGCGGCATCGTAAATCACACGCAGTCCGTATTTGTCGGCGATGGCCTGTATGCGTTCCGTGTCGCAGGGCTTGCCGTAGACGTGCACGGGCATGATGGCCGTGGTCTTGGGAGTGATGGCTGCTTCTATGCAGTCAGGGTCGATATTGCCGGTGGCCAGGTCGATGTCGACAAACACCGGCTTGATGCCGTTCCACCACAAGGCATGCGTCGTGGCCACGAAACTGTAGGGCGTAGTAATCACTTCGCCGGTGATGCGCAGGGCCTGCAACGCCGTAATCAGCGGCAATGTGCCGTTGGTGAACAGGCTGACATACGGCACCTTCAGATAGTCGGCAAGCGCCTCTTCGAGTCGCTGGTGGAAACTGCCGTTATTGGTGATCCACTTGCTGTCCCATATCTCGCGGAGCAGACCTTGGAATTCCTCCAGGTCGGGCAGCAATGGCGATGTGACGGTAATAGTGTCCATATTCTTGTTTTGCAACTGTGCCTGAAGTGCACAGGAGTACTCACTAATCTACAGGAATTCGATGAATGAGGGGTGGAGTTCGTACTCCACGGCCAGGAGGCCGGGGAGACGTACCAGTATCTTCTTCTTCCTGCCGCCGCGGATGCTCAGCAGCTCGGCTTCATATCCGTTGAGGATGTCGTCGCTGATGATGCGTATCCTCTTGCCGAAATGCAACGTGCCCAATTCTTCTGGCAGGTAATAACGCGGTTCTTTGCTTTGCTGCGAGGCGGCGATGAACCGGTCCATCTCGGCGGTGTCGATGGTCAGAGGGTCGCGATATGGACGTCCCTTGACGTAGCGGTATTGAAGGGTAGGGGTCCCGGCGATGTACGGGTCGAGTTGCTCGCGTGTTCCGCGCACGAAGAGAAGGTCGTGGAGCACAGGCTGCTGCCGCTTCACCTTGCGCCCCTGACAGGTGACCACAGTCCACCGCATGGGAGTGAATACCTCCAGACCAGCCTCGCGCAGCAGCTCATAGCCGGGACGCTTGGCGTTGGGCCTCGTAAGGTCGCGCAGACAATACCAGTGCATAGCTTCTATTCCTGCCTGATTGTGTAATTATTTGACATTCAGGCAGTTATGGCTACAGGGCCAATGAGTTGACCTATATGCGGGGGTTGCCGTCGTTTTCAATGTGGTGAAGATGTCGGCAAATCAGCCATCGGCATCCGATGCTGAAACAGCGTGCAAAATTACTATTTTTCGCGCAAAACGGCAAGTCTTTTCCCTGAAACATCACTTTGTCCTGGCCTCCTATGATTCTCCGACGAGGAAGACCCGGAGCTGATGGCCCAGGACTTCGAGAGATTCCCCGACAGTGGTACAACGAGGGCTTCATGTCGGAGGACGACTTCGACAATATCATCGAATATTAAAGGAGTTCAAGCGGCGCGGATGGCGCAGCGAGTCCGTGTACCTCGGAATTGACAAATCGCCGGATACTAATAATATATGCCAATATGAGGCAAACCCGATGCACCACGACGAGAAGTATCTTCTCATCAACAACGCCTTTGCCGGAAAGCAAAGGCTCATGCCGTTCTTCAACCGCTCGAACAACGAAGACCTTATCCTTGCCATTCAGTCAGCCGGTGTCTCCAACGGTCGCAACGGCTTCCGCAAGGATAAGTCGGGCGAAAAGCTCGCCGAGAGCGAGGAAGACCTGCTGGAACACCGCACCGACGGCACCGATGCTTTCGATACCCTCTACATCGGCTGTGAGAAATTCCCGTTCCACGATTCTTTCTCTCTGTCAACGAGCGGTGTTCTCTGAAATTTTTGCTAAATTTATGGTCATAAAATTTTAATGACCATGGCAAATTTACCCACATACGTACTTGGTGCTATCGGTGAGCACCAGACCTTATCGAGACTCTTGCTTCTCGGCTATAATGCCGCCATAACAAATCTTTCAGTAGAAAATACTGAAAGCACGGACATTCTATGCCGGGACAGTAAAGGTCGCTTCTGTGCTATTCAGGTAAAGACTACTTCCGAAGATAACTGGAAAACCGGTATATCTCACAAGGAATTTTACGATGGCAAAGGGAAGATTGATTTGGCAAAGGGTCGTAAATTCCTCGAAAACAAGGTGGTCGGCCCGTGGGTTTTCGTTCAAATTGGAGGTACGTCTATTAACCCTACTTTCAAGTTCTTTGTGTTATCTCGTTCTGAGGTAATCGACATGATATTTAGCAACGAAGAATGGTATCTTACCGGTTATAATCGAAAGAAACCACTTAAAGGTACTGGCCCTATTTGCCTGTACGCTCCATGGTTATATGGGAATGGTATTCCTGCAAACAGTAATCATATCGAATGGGTTAATCCTTTTTCATCTCCGGGTTATATGTTTGAAAATGCCTGGCATAATCTATAGATTGATTAAGGCGATGCGTCTCCGCCGCCGGGCTATCGTGAATCGAGCCTCAGGTCTCGACCGAAAGGGTTCGCTCAAACAAGTCTCGCGTCTGCTTCGCGGTCTATCCCTAACGCATTTTACGTTGCCGAAAATCGGCAACGCGGATAATGTTTTGTTTCTCCATTTCGCGGATTATTTGTAATTTCGCATACTTCAAATTTGTATATGGCGAAATCAGCAACGACAATAGACCAACAGCTTGACCTCCTGAAATCAAGAGGTCTTACTGTCAACGACCCAGACAAGGCGCGTGAAATCCTGCTTGACATAGGATATTACCGCCTTGGCTTTTACCTGTTTCCTTTTGAGAAATCTTATCCAGCACTCCGCAACCGTACACACGAGTATGTAGAGGGCGCTTCGTTCGAGGATGCGGTCAATCTCTATTATTTCGATTTTGACCTTCGTCTGTTGCTCATGCGCTATCTCAACCGTATCGAGATAGCTTTCCGCACTTCGCTAATATACAACCTCTCCAACAAGTACAATAACAATCCGGTGTGGTTCGTGAGTCCGGTCGTCGTCAATCGTCCTTATGCCCGCGAGTTCGAGCGTAAAGTCTATACCTCGGACTTCAAGCGCAATCCGGTTATCCATAGACACCACCAGAACAATCCCAACGACCGCTTCGCTCCGGCGTGGAAGACACTCGAATTCATGACCTTCGGAGCCGTGATGAAACTCTACGAGCAGTTGAAAGAACGCGATGATAAAATCTTCGTCGCCCATGAGTTCGGCATCCGTCAGGTCGTTACCTTCGAGAGCTATATGCACACTATCCGGCAAGTCCGTAATGTTTGCGCACACGGACTGTTGCTCTATGATATGCGTTTGACACGGCGTATCAATCGAGGCCCTGCCCGACAGACTCCCCAAGAGTCCGGCAACATAGTAGGTGCTCTGCGCGTTATTAAGTATATCATGGGGCAGGTATCCGCGAATCGTGCTGCCGAATTGAGCAATTCGATTAGATCTCTCTACGAGAGACTATGTGCTCAATCACCCAACTTGAAGCCGCTGATACCTGATTTATCCACAATATGAGATTTTTAGCGCGAATTTTCTCCGAAAATTTTGCCATGTCAAATAAAAGAATTACCTTTGCACTATCAAAGTGCCGGTGCAGACTTCGTCGCTGCATCCTTGCACTCTAAAAAAAGGTAAAGTCGAGGCTACCACTTAGGCGGGTAGCCTCGCTTCTTTTTATGTTCCATTGCATTAACCCATTAAATCCTCGGATTCATAGTGTTTATTAGCGAAAATTTTTAGAGGTATTCGGCGATTGCGTTGCAATTCTTTTTCTGTGCTTCCTCGGCACGGGGTTCTTGGGGGAGCCAAGCGCCGGAGGCGATGGCACGGTGTCTATGCTCCGCTTTGCCATCGAGTGATTACTTCACGGTGTAGATGTGTATTTTGAGCGGAGCGGTCGGCGTTCACCGCCAAATATGCCTTGCCAGGGTACGTGGATCAGGATTTTGCCGGGACGTTTCGCGAGGAACTTTACTAGTAAACACGCACGGGACACGCTATGATATTTCACTTTACAAAGTTAGGTCGCCAACTCAACTTTCCTCCGGCTCTCTAAAACCGGCACCGCCTATTTATACGACACTACAAAGAGCAGATGGCCCTTCTGATTGAAGACTTGCAGTTCCGTGCAATCAATCAGATTGTCATTCAGTCGCACAACGCCATACGCTCGAAATACATTGCGCGATGCATAGACCCGTAGGCGCCCGACTTCGTTCCCGACAATTTGGAGAAATAACTTCTCCAAACTGTCCGTCCATCGGCGGCTCCCTTTGGGGAGCCGCCTAAGTTTTTGCCGATGCAGAATTTTGTGCTGCGGTTACAGTGACCTCCGCACGGTGCCTGTCGGCCATCCGAGAAAATTCTTTGCAATTAGAATCCTTCGTAAAAGTCGGTTGAGGAAGTACCCCAATTTTGAATCATTTCGGCTTGCCGTTTCTCAAGCAATTCTGTTTCATTCTGTAGAACTTCGAGAAGAGAAGTTGCGTCCTTGGGCTTGATTTTGATTTCCTCAATCTTTTGTTTTCCTTTACCGTAATTTACCGACTCAAGAATGATTTTATCAAGGGGAGAACCTTTTATTTTTTGATAAGCTTCCTCGCTCATGGCATAACACATGCTTCTTAACGGCATAGTAGTGTTATTTCCACGCCATACATACGGAATGTTCTTATACATTTGTCCTGGGAGCGGCGTGATTTCGAACTTTTCTCCATCGGCAAACTGTAATATCAGATTTTTGTCCGGAGTAATGTCGTTTGTACCGCTTCTTACCAGACGGAAAACATATAGATGCTTTGGTTCCATGTCGGAATCATAGAGTTCGATTTTCAGACAGCAATATCCGAGCTGACTCTTAACGTTAATAATGTCAGTATAAGAATATGCTATGTTTTCAGATAGCGCTGCGAAGTTTAAGGTCACGAGCGCCAGCAATGTGAATATATAATGAAATTTCATTTCTGATTAGTGTAAAGAGTCAATGAACTTTGTCAAATGCCTGTCTCATTTCTTCCTGAACTGTTTCTGCGTCTTCCTCGCTGATGTCATAGTCTATGTATTTTCCATCCGCAAGCTCCACTCTCCACTTCACAATTGGCTGTGATGTTAAGCGTACAGCCTCCTCGTCGGAAACGTCAAATTGGGTTGTTGAATAGAGAAGATAATAAACGTCCCGTATCTGTAGACTGGTCTTTATGTTACTGTTGTAAATCTGTGCTACGGAGCCGTCAGCATAAAGTTTATTGGGCGTGGAACTGCTTGTTGATATTTCGGGTTTAACATACTGGTAATCGGATGCTGTACCTTTCAGTTCCATGATTGAGCCATCGCTTAGCTTTACAAGTAATCTGGGATTTTCTGTAGGCATTTGAATTTTCACAAAAGGATTCCGCATCTTCAACACAATCCTGAAATTTGCGTTGGTATCCGACGAGTGTAATTTTCCAATACCCAATTCCGGAGATAAGTCCTGGCGGGCGCGAGTCCATATATCGTCGGCCCATTCCCAATTACCATTGGTATCGGCAAGAGAAATCAATGGCAACATCGTTGTTATTAAATAAAGAAAAAATTTTTTCATACTTACTAAAGTTGGAGGTGCGATAAGACTGAATAAAACAGTGTGAAAGCTTGCATATCGCAAAGTTACTAATAAATCTGGATATTAACAATTTTTTCTCTTGATAACATCTCATAGCATAAAAATCCGAGAAAATTCTGAGCGCAACTCCTGTGCGGCTCTATCCCTCCGCTAAGTGAGGCTTCGGGCGGTGCCTCCCGGCTATCCAAGTAGAGCCGAGTATGTCTTTTATCCTCCCACATACGCCCGTTACCTTTGCCGTATGATACGATTTACCGTTTTTATTCCCAGTCTGTTTCTGTCGGGCAATATCCCCGACATCAACATCACAACCGACCATGAGGCCGTCGACTTCCGCCTTACTGTCTATGGCAGCGTTCTGCTCGAAGGCCGCTGTTACGCCTTCGACGGCTACGCAACTGTCTCCGACATCGCACCGCTCTCTCCGAACTTTTATACCTCCGGGAAGTTCGCGACCTTCTCGTCGAGCGCGGCAGAGCGCTCTCGTCGGTGCTCCAGTCCGTCACTGTCCGTTGCGGCAACCGTTCGGCCTCGTTCTTCATCCACCCGGTTTTAGAGGTCAACGAGCCTATATTCTATCTGAACTGCTTCGGCGTGGTGGGACACCTCACTTTGCCTCGCACTACCATGGTCAAGGTCAAGACCAACCGTTCTCTTGCTTCGCTCGGCAAGCGCTCGCAGTTCTACGACATCTCGACTTCAAAGGAGTATGAAGTCGAAAGCGGCCCGCTGACATCCGACGAGTGCTTGCAGGTCGAGCAAATGCTAACCTCGCCCTCTGTCCGTATTCCTTTCGGCTACGCCTGCGACAAGTACGATTACGACGCCATGCGTCCAATTCTCATCACCGACTACACCTATGAGTTTTCCGACTTGGACGAAAAACTCAACAAGGTTAAGTTCACTTGGTGCTTTGCCGAAAATACGCCGACAATGTGAAAGCCGACCACACTCGGCATCTTCAACGACAAATTCAATCCCGTATTCATCTGATGACTCGCTTGATACACATATCCACCGCCAGAACAATGCTCACCAGCGGCGACCCCGTCGATATTCGCGTGAAGGCGTTTATCGCGTGTCGACTGAAAGCCGGTGTGCGGTGACGAAGGCAAAACGACCGACCGCAAATCCGACGGCTCTAAACACTATTCAATATGTCAAAATCTATTCATCTATCAACTGCTCGCCACATATTAAATAGTGGTGAGTCCGTTGACATCTTTGTATGGAAGTCAACAGGGGAAATCCTGGAACTGCGTAACGTCATTTCTCTCCGTTACTCGTTCTACGGCGGCTGGAGGAACGTAAAGATACTTTCCTCCGGCGAGTGCCGGAAGATACGCGACTGCTGTATCTTCCGCGTCAACGACCTGGAAGTATTTTTGTAATAATTTGCACAGGGTTGTAACTTTTGCTAAATTTGTGCGTCTAATATATAATAAAACAGCCAAAGTTCTACGGAGGAAGAGGGACTTTGCGCTCAAACTAAACTTAAAGTAATGCAGTACCTTAAATACATTGTAATTATCTGCGCGGCAGCCGTCCTCAGATTACTTTCTAAGGACGATGATTTTCTAAGTACAACCTACATTATAAAATCTTTAGGCATTTTGCTTCTCATTGCTATTGGTATCGTAATGGTTGTGCGAGACGTAAAACAACGAAAATCAAATCCGGAGTAAGTCAATTCATCGCGTCTTTTCGCTACACTCATACGGTCCATATTTTTGCTGAAAAATCAGCATTGATATGGACTTTTCTATTTCCGACCTCAATTTTAACTCCGTCGAGTCGCTTCCGGGCTTCGAGGTCCGCGCAGCGTTCACTGTCAATTCCTCGTCTGTGTTCAAGGAGGACGTGGATATTGTATCTACTATCGTAGACGATAGCCTTAGCTATATTCCGTGGGGTGGCGACAATCAGATGCCGTTCGACTTGCTCGCACTCATCGAGAAAGATGAAACACTTGCAACCTGCCAGTGTTTCCATGCCGAGGTCTGCTACGGTTCGGGGCTGCAATACTGCGCCGCCGAAGCCTCCGCATCTGTCAAGTCGGCTGTCGATGACTTCCTCCTTGATAACGACCTCGC
>CABUTY010000003.1 GCA_902494595.1 uncultured Porphyromonadaceae bacterium
CTCCCTACGAGCAGATGCATGGCTGGACCGGCGGCAAGAACGACGCTTTCCCCCATTATGCCTTTCATGGATACTATGCTCTCGACTGGACATACATGGACCGAAACATGGGTACCATCGACGAGTTCCGCACCTTCGTCACCGAGGCCCACAAGCGCGGCATACGCGTGGTAATGGACATTGTGCTCAACCATACCGGCTACTGCACGCTCGATGACGGCGTGGACTATGACTTCGGCAACTTCAACGGCACTCCTACTGCCGGATGGCTCCCCTCGGGCAATAAATACACCATGTGGAGCAGCGACAACGCCGTGTCGTTCAATGCCGACAGCCAGGGCAAGTGGGGCAACTGGTGGACGCAGTGGGTACGCGCTTTCGGCGACCGCAGCTGGGCCTCCGCAGCCGGCTTCGCCAAGGATGGCGGCGACGACCATACCATGAGCCTCGCCGGTCTCCCCGACGTAGTGACCGAAAAATCCTCTTCTGTGGCCATTCCTCCATTCCTGAAGAAAAAATGGCAGCAGGAGAACAGCGGCGATTATCTCAACTATCGTCTTCCCGACGTGGGCAACTGGCGTCAGGACAACCAGGGAGCTCCCGCCGACTATATCATCAACTGGCTGGCGGCATGGGTCAGGGAGTTCGGTATCGACGGTTTCCGCTGCGACACCGCCAAGCATGTGGAGCTGAGCCGCTGGAACCAGCTCAAGCAGGCCTGCAACGCCGCTCTCGCAGCATGGCGCGCAAGCTCCCGTGCCGACGAATATGCCAAGAACTGGACCGACAATTTCTGGATGACCGGCGAATGCTTCGGCTGGCAGCACGGCGACACCGGCTATTTCACCCAGGGCGGCTTCGACTCGATGATCAACTTCGCCTTCAACTCCTCGGAAGGAAGCCAGGGACGCACCCCCAGCGTTGACGATTGGCGCTACTATGCCAATTTCTGCAACGGCTCCAATGGCCGTCAGGTGCTTAACTATGTGTCGTCGCACGACACAGGCCTCCATCGCCCCGGCGACCAGAAGAAGGTAGCCACCATGCTCCTCCTATGCCCCGGTGGAGCGCAGATATACTATGGCGACGAGACTTCCCGCGCCTATATGAGCGGCTGTCCCGACCAGTCGATGTCAACGCGTTCTGACTTCAACTGGAGCGCCGTCGACAATGACGATAACAAGCACTGGCAGAAAATCGGCCAGTTCCGCCGCCGCAACCCGGCGGTAGGCGCCGGTACGCAGACCGAACTCGGCAACGACACTTATGCCCGTACCTTCAACGACGGCGATTATTCCAACGCCGTGGTGATCAAGCTCAACACTCAGGCAGGCCAGAGCTACACCGTAAGCGTGGGCAACGCCTTCGAGGATGGCGCCAAAGTGATGGACGGCTACAACACCTCGGTGAGCGCCACGGTTAGCGGCGGCAAGGTAACCATGACAGCCTCCGGCCCCGTGCTCCTCATAGAGCCTTTCGGCACTATCCGCGGCGTGGATCCTCCCACCCCTCCCCGTCCACAGGCTCCCTCGGTATCTGCAAACCCCGCCTCCGGAACCACGTTCTCCTCCACTCTTGACGTGACACTCGCATCCAGCGACGGCAGCCCGATACGCTACAGCACCTCCGGCACCGCCACGGATGCCTCTACACTCTATACGGCACCGATAAGACTGACGGAAACCTCCACTATCTCCACATACGTGGCCAACGCCGCCGGCAGCCGCGTGCAGTCGTTCTCTTACACCAAGAACGACGAACCCGTGCCTCCTACTCCCGAAGAGAACACAATCTATTTCGATAACAGCTCCACCAACTGGCAGACGGTGAAGGTGCACTATTGGGGTGGCGAATCTGCATCCGAATGGCCCGGAGCAGACATGACCCTTTATAAAGACAAGGTATATTCATACTCATGTCCGAAGGGAACGACGGGTCTCGTGTTCAACAATGGTTCGGGCGAACAGTCGGGTGACCTGACCTTTGTCAAGGGCCACATCTACAACAAGGAAAGGAATCTCGGCGAGTACATCACCGGTCCTCAGAAGCCCACAGTGGTTTTTTCGCCCAACGGCGGCAATGTGAAGGGCGAGTCCACCATCACGGTGACCATCGGCAATGAAGCCACCACGGTGACGGCTACCTTCAACGGCCGCAGCCTGACACTCGACAACGGCAACAACTCGGTGAAAGTGGCCGACTATCTTACGGCCGACAACCAGTCGGGAGCCTTCAACGTGACTGCCGGCAACAGCGCTGGCAGCACCACGGCCAACTACACTTTCACACGCAACGACAGCGAGCCTGTCTACACCATGACCGGCGACTGGCGCGAATTGTCGATTTATCAGATAATGGTAGGCTCTTTCCAGCACGGCAACGGCGGCGCCAGCGGTTACAGCGACATGTGGGGTCCCGAAGGGCACCGCAAGAACGGTAACCTCCGCGGTGTAATCGAATCTCTCGACTATATCAAGAATCTCGGCATGAACGCCATATGGCTCACTCCGATTTTCGACTCCACCAATGGTCAGGGCGGCGAAAAACTGCAGGCAACCGGTTATTTCTGCACCAATTATTTCAAGGTAGACCCTAAATTCGGCACCGAGGCAGAGTTTGACGAGCTTATACGCGAGGCCCACAGCCGCGGCATATATGTGATTCTCGACGGTGTGTTCGGTCACCATGGAGGTGTAAACCAGGCTTCTCCCAACGGCAAATGGATATCGACCCAGGACAACACCCCGAATGTGCGCGGCTCCGAGTCAGGAAACATACAGTATCCCGGCTCTCTGGAGTATTTCAAGGAGGTGATACGCTATTGGATGAACCGTGGTGTTGACGGCTGGCGTCTCGACCAGTGCTATCAGGTGTACCAGGGAGGCCACAACTATTGGAATGATCTCCGCAGAGAGGCAGAAGCTGTGGCCAACGAGCGCAAGGCTCGCGGCGAACAGTGGGGAACTCTGGCATATATGGTCGGCGAGGACTGGACCGGTGCCGGAAGCATCACCGTGACACAGCAGGATGGCCTCAAGAGCGTCATGGACTTCGATGGTAAAGATAATCTGGTGAACCTCGGCTATGGAACAGGTTCGATAGGCTGGTTCCTTGCCAGCGATGCCAAGACCCGTGGATACAGGGACGACGGCGTGAACCCCACCATCTTCCTGAGCAACCATGACACCGCCAGGGTTGGCGACAAGGTGGATGTCAACAGCAGCCCTGAGCAGCTCATGACACGCCATGCTGCCGTGGCTGCTTATTCAGGACCCACCTGCACTTACTATGGCGATGAAATCGGCGACAAGAGCGGCAACGGAAACGCCGACAACAAGGCCCGTACCTCGGGACGCCTCTCCGGCTTCAACAGCAACGAGCAGAAGCTCCACGACTATGTGGCCAAGGTGTTCAACGCCCGCAAGACCAATCCGGCGTTATGGCGTGGCAGCGTACAGCGCGACCAGCGCGGCAACGGCCTCGAGGTCATCACCAAAACCGACAGCGAGACAGGCAACAAGGTTTTGGTGATCTTCTCGCAGAGCGATGCCAATGTATCGATAGGCGGCACAGGTCTCGACCTCATCAACGGCGGCAACGTCAGCGGCACCGTAAACGTGAAGGCATGGGTGCCCGCCTTCATCAGAATGAACTGACCTGAAGATTACAAACTTTAAAGAAGGCCGTGGACGCTTACGTCTGCGGCCTTTTCAAATTCCTGCCTTAACATTTCACAGTAGTTTTCACATATTTCGGCGCCAACTACCTTATCCCGGGACTGCATTCCTACGCCTGACGATGTGATGCCATTAAGGAACAAGGCTTTAATTACAGGTTCTATGGATTTGGAGCTGTCAGTTTTTGAATGATTTCCATATCGGGCCAGTAACCCCAAGATTCCGCGATGCGGCCATCTGCTACTCTGAAATTCTCCAGAGCTTCAAACTCGATACAGCGGTTGGTCGGAGCTATTCCCATGCATTCTCCGCTATGGATTCCATGGAACCTGACATGCGCTGACACCATTGATCCCGATTCAAATATTTTAATAATGTCGGCCTTAAGACCGGAGAACTGTTCAGACACGGATTTTAAAACAGCCACAGCATCCGAATTACTTCTTGCATTTGCAGGGCTATGGTCAATGTAGTCATCTGCTACACATTGCATGATAAAGTCGTAATTTCTGTTGTTATACCCCTCCTCAAAGAATCTGGTCACAACTTGAGCCGGGGACAGGAAAGGGAGTGCCGAATAAGCGGATATATCGGCAGGAACAATTACGGCAATATTGTTTTCATAGCGGGGGAAAGAGACTTTGCCGTTTATTACGGTAGCACTCTGACCGGTATATAGCTCTTTAACGACAGTTCCGTCGTGAAAGAAAGGAGACACTGTTATTAGCTGCATTGGCAAAGGTTTCACACGGATAATCAGGCGGTCATCGCCATACTGCCGGAATGCAGTATTGGCATTGATGGTTGTCTGCTTTCCTTTGCCGATAGCGGGATGACTGTTCCTTATCCGGCCGAGACGGCGGAAATGGGCAAGCTGCAGGGAATCCACATCATTCCAGTCCATATCGGAGCGGAAAGCCTGATCGGCGTCTACATTGAAACGGGCGTCATTGAGCTTGCGGCCTGTCTCGTCGCCATAGAATATCTGAGCCACACCGGGCGACAGAAGTAGTGTAGTGGCGCAGTCAGTCATGTTGCCCATGTCGGCGTCGCGGTGATAGGAGTTGTTGAGATAACTGAAAGGATGCCAACCCGGATGAGCCTGCACGCTATCGGCGTAAGCCTGCCATGTATATATTATTCCGTCGAGGTCGCCATGTTTGGGAAAATTGAAATTGACCATGCTTGAGAATCCAGCGTCGGCATAGTCGGGCTTATAGTCTATGTCGGCCTGGTCGAAGTCGCCGGTCATGTAGAATCTGTCGGACCATTGCGCCGCGGGGTCATCAGGATGGGAGGCACGCCAGCGGCCGAGGGCATCGTTGCAGGCTGCATTCAATTCCTTCCAGCGCGGTAGACGGACATTCTCCACAATATCGCAGCGGAAGCCGTCGATGCCGAATTCCTCTACCCATGAGGCAATCCATGCTGTCACGTATTGTATCGGGCTCCATTTGTGGTCGCGGCGAAGACTGCGTGCCGACGGGTTGACCCATGCGTCGTTGGCGCTCCCTTCCTTCCTCCATTTGCGCTTGAGAAAGTCGGGAATCCTCACCCGGCTATCGCTTTCATCCTTGAAATCGGGCATGCCGTAAAGCGTGGCCTGAAGCGGATCCGACTCATCCCATCCTTCATCGGGCATTCGTATCCATTCTCTCCCATACCATCCTTTCCATTTCAGCCGGTTTTCAAAAAATCTGTCGAAACTCCATTCCGGGATATGCCTGGCGGCTTCTTCCTCCGTGAGGCCGGTGTCGGCGAAGCCATATTGTACGGCATCAAGCAGCGTGGGATAGCCCGGATCGTTGAGATTGGCCCCCAGCATCACCCTTATGCCCTGCCGGTGAAGCTCATCGATAAGAGTACGGAATTCCTCTATGGTGCCGTAATTCTTGTCTGTCTGGGTATAATCAAGCGGATAGTAGCCGTGATAACCGTAGTGAGGAAAATCATTTACAGGTCCGCTGCCCGACATCCAGCCGTGTATCTGTTCGTAGACATCGGTCATCCATACCACATCTACTCCTAATTCCTTGAAGTAGCCTTCCCTGGCCTTCTGAAGCATCCCTTTGAAATCTCCTCCATGGAAGGTTGCGGCGTTCAGACGTCCGGAACCATAATCTGTGATACGGCCATAGTTTATGTCATTGTCAGGATCGCCGTTGGCGAAACGGTCGGTAATCATGAAATAGACGGTGGCGTTGCCCCAGTCAAAGGGCGGACAGGTATCCGCTGCCGCAGCTCCCGGCCCGGCAAGCAACAGCGTGGTAAGGAAGATTGATTTTTTCATCGCATTGTGAGTTTTTGCAAAATTACAATGCGGCAGCTCTTCTGTCAATGCTGATTTATAACCATATCTGTCACAGGAGCCGCATCATGGTGGCGGCCATGATGGCTTCTACGGTATTGCCTACACTCAGCTTCCCGATAATGTTCTGTCGATGTCGGTTTACGGTATGAATGCTGATATTCAGTTGAGAGGCTATCTGTTTGCTCGGTTTCCCTTGCTGTATGAGACGAAGAATCTCCTTCTCCCTTTGGGTAAGCACATTCTTTCTTCTCTCGTCGGCAGGAATGGATATTATCTCTCCCGTTGAATTGTTGACGATACGGGGAGAAATGCCGTCACACTGCTGCTGGTCGGGCGCCAGGTCATAACAGCACAGAATTAGCCATATCTTACCTCCCGGAGATGATTGTATCACCTGAGTGGAATTGGATACCGCCATATATTCTCCATAATTGTTTCTGACACGTATTTTGCAGGTAGCCTTGTACTTGAGTTTTTCCTCACCGGGCAACGGATCGATATATTTGAAAAAATCATATTCGAGCATTCGTTTGTCGGCAAGGTCTTCGGGATGCAGCCGCATATATATGGCGTCTTCATCGCTGGAGTCTGCTTCGTCATACAGACTGTCGGTATCCGACAGGCCCAGCAGACGGCAGAAGCTGCCGCCCATGATGTAGCATCTGTCGGCAGAAGCATCGGTGATTACACAGCAACCGTTGTTGACTTCCGAATAAGCCTTGGCTTTCGATAAAGCCGTTGCCAGCATGCCGGCATCCAGCGTTTCCCGGTCGAGGTGCTGTCCGGCATATATGGCGTCAAGTTCTTTTCGCAGGATATCCATGCCCGTATTGTCATCGGAGATCCCGGATCACACGACAAGGGTTGCCGACGGCGAGTACATTTGCCGGGATGTCGCGGGTCACTACAGAGCCCGCTCCGATGGTAGTGCCGCTGCCTATTGTAACGCCGGGGAGAATGGTGGTGCCTCCCCCTATCCATACGCTGTCGCCTATCCTCACGGGTTCCGCCCATTCGGCACCGGTGTTGCGCTCTTCCGGATTCAAAGGATGACAGGCCGTGTAGATTCCTATGTTCGGACCTAAGAATACATCGTTGCCAATCTCCACTCTCGCCTCATCGAGAACTGTGAGATTGAAATTGGCAAAGAAGTTTTCGCCCACATGTATGTTGCATCCATAATCACAGCGGAAAGGAGGAATCACAGTGATTCGACGTCCGCATGAACCGAGAATTTCGCGGATAATTTCATCGAGACGGGTGGTGTTGTCGGGAGTGACTGAATTGTATTCATGCAAGCGTCTGCGCACGGCCTTCAACAGTTCTATGAACGGAGGGTAAAGGGCATCATAAACCTCACCGTTAAGCATCTTGCGCCATTCTTCGGCGAATCTTTCATCCCGGGCATAAGCCTCCGGTATATTTTCTTTCATAAGGTATAAATTGGAAAATATTCGTCTCCAAAATTAATAAATTTTACCAGTATAAAAAATTGCAGGCAGGATATGTCCCGCCTGAAGAATGACCGATGGTCTTAACAATCAGAATAAACGAGGGGTCGGAGAATTTTAATTGTTGCGTTCCCCGGTCACCTGAAGAGGGTAATATTCCCCGTCTATATTCACTTTGGGATGCAGGAATTCGATACTGCCATCCTTGTCGATGGTGATTACCGACCCATTGTTCTTTTCGTGCCGCAAGGTATAGCCGCCGTTTCGGTCTTTAGTCACCTTGTAGACAATACTGCTGTCAAAGAATTGCTCGCCGTCATCATCCAGCACCGTTATCTCTACCCGCTTTCTCTCTTTGGCCTGGATATAACACTTCGTAATCCAACGATTGCCAAACTATTCTGTTTTGTGGGAATTGACGAAAACGCTGGCTATGGCATGAAAAAGCTTGTAAGCTGGGAATCGCTGACCGGTAATCGTCCAACTATCGAAAGCGACCGCACAATCACAGTCGTTTCTTTCCCTCTGAAATCCGCCATACAGAGAAAGGCAGAAGATGATGAGGGTAGAAATGAGGGTAGATAGAAATATATCTACAAGGCAAAAAGAAATTTTGGATTTGATAAAATCCAACCCTAAGATAACCATGTTAGAAATGTCCTCATTGCTGAAAGTGTCAATAAGTACCATAGAAAGAGAGATTCCTAAAATGTCTTCTTTAATCAGACATAAAGGGCCCACTAAAGGTGGCTATTGGGAAATTATAGAAGATTAAAATCCACTGCGAAAGCGGCAAGAGGCTGGGCGGTTATGCCGTCAAAAGGTGACGGTGCAGGCACTGACTCCTTTCGACCGCATCGAGCCTACGGGCAACTGCGGAACACCGAGAACCGGCAACGCCTCCGAGGATTGGCAACGGCTTCGCTGATGCCACATCGGAGACTTATTGCCGTTCCTCCGTGTTCTTTATTGCTGTTGTCTGATAAGGACTTTTACGATTGCCCGGCCACTTGCCGCTTGTTTCAGCAGACCACGGGTCGAGACAGTGCTGATTCCAATGAATGTTTATCGCATATTTTTATGCCCTTGGTCTTTGGCTGAAGCAGATTACTTAATCACAAATTTATCGGCCTTATTGCCAATACGTCTGATAAAATATGTCTGAAATGTAAAGCATTTGTTAAGACCGCACTTTGTGCCGGGCAAGAGTCTTCTTGTGAATCTTTCTCTTTAATAATGAAAGTGATAATCAACAAGATAATAATATTAATCACGAGCCGACATTACGATGCGGGCTCGTGATTAATGTATAATATTTCCTTTTTACTTGGAACGGGTGACTTGATGGACTACATTCCCATTGTTGTCAATCAAAGAAAGCTTAAGACAGTCCTTAGTGGCTGTAAGCACAGAGAAACCGGGAACTCCGCTGCAGAACACTGTGCCATCTGTCGGTGTCACATCCGGACGGGAGAGAGAGCCTGATGTATTGACTATATAATCAATACCGTTCTTACGGATATGCTGAAAGTTGTGGATATGTCCGCAGATATACATGTTCACTTTGTGTTTCTTCAAAATGGGATCTACCTTCCTCTGCATATCCTCGCGCTCACTGCTCTGTTTCGGAGTCTGGGCGTAGACCGGGTGATGACCTGCCACAACTGTCCAGTCGGCATTGTCATCACGGCTGAGTTCATTGTCGAGCCATCGCAACTGAGCTTCGACATCCTGTCTGTTCGCATCAGGATATTCACCGGTATTGGAATGATATTTGTCGATAATCGGCGTAGTATCTATGAAAACCACTTTGACACGAGTGCCGTCATTATCGAATATTCTGGTATAATACCGGGAAGGCATTATCCATCGGCGACTTGTGCCGGAATAATCAATCACTGCCTGTGTATTGCCGCGATACTCATGATTGCCAAGGACCGGACACCATTCCACCTGAAGCTCCGGATGCGAATAGACCAGCTCATAGTCGGTCATCCACAATGGATCGTCTACCGAGCTGACGCCCAGATAATGATGGGTGTCGCCAAGCGCGAGAAAGGCATCCGGGCCCACTGCCTCGGCGACTTTGCCCATCAATGCGGCAATCGGCTTCTGTTCGTAATATCCATTGCGACCAAGGTCATTGCCAATCATAAGTTTGACATCGCCGTCCAGTTCTGTTGCGACCGTCTGCGCATATACGCTCAGGCCGGTTGTTAAGAGCAGAATGAATGATAATATTTTACGTATCATAGGCCTGATTATTTGGTGCCGAATGCTCCATAATAGGGTTTGAGAGCCGGTGATTGGTATAACTTGCCGTTGATTTCAAGACCGTTTGCAAAGCAAGGGGCGACATTGGCCGATGTTGCTTTGAGGGCAGGAGAAGATGCAGAGAGATGGAAGTCCCATGCGGAATTGTAAACATATTCGGTCAGACCGACAGTATTCATATCGAAATTTACGAAGTCCGGATTCACAAGATTATCTTTTGTGGCAATCACGCTGTGGGTGTCTATTGCAGGATTATAGCTCTTATGCTTATAGTTATAACCGTCGTAAGAGTACGCCACATTGCTCTCTTCAGGATAGACAATCGGGCTTTTCTGCGTTCCGGAGACATACATATTATAGTCTATGACCGATTTGTCGTCAAACCCGGCGTCGGATGCATTAGGATTCTTGTAATTGGGAGTCATAGCCCGGAACTTACAGTTCACCATCAGATTGTTCACTACGTTGGCGAGACAGTTTTTCTCCACATAAACGCAACCTCCTTTTTCACCGTCGCGACGCCATCCGGCATTTATGATGGTATTGTTGTAGGCGTTGGCAATGGCCTGCCCGCGAGTCTCGCTCTGGCCGGAGGAGGAAAGCTTGAGACCGTTTGTATTAGGACTGAACATGATGTTGCCGGCTATGTCGGCTTTGACGCCGGCTTTGATGTTGACGGCTTCAGCGCCACTGTAGCCATTGGCTGCGAAGACGTTGCCCGATATAATTGCGGAGCCGCCCATAAGATAGATTCCATCGCTCCATCCGTTACGGATTATTGAATTCGTAATAACGTATTTGCCGTTGATGTTATTAGTGGTGATCTGAGGATAGGCGTCGTCCCCGGCAGTGTAGATTCCTGCAGTGGCGGACGGCGAGCCTTCTATCACCTGACCACCCGTATACTCGATCACAGCATGGTCAATCACCATCTCCCCGCACGTCTCCGTGGCTACGATGCCACCCCAAAGACCGGCGAATGTGTTGGATGCCGTGCGTTTGGATTCTTCGACAGTGAAGAGTACGGGCTGTTCCTCACTGCCGAGCACGTAGAGATTCCCTTTGACGATTATCTCTATCGGGGTATGATTGACCCCAACCCCGGAAGAGGAGACTATTACTTTCACACCCGGCTCGATTGTGAGGCTCTCACCTTCTGGAATCACGAGGTGACGGTCTAGTTTGATTTCAGATCCGGCAGCCCAGGTTCCGGATACTTTCATTTCTGTGTCGGTGACTTCAGTATTTACCCAAGGCACTTCCGGTTCATCTTTATCGCTGCACGATGCGAGCGACATCGCTGCGCCAATCATGGCGACAAGCAGTAGTTTTTTCATCTGCATGAATTTGTTGTTATTGAGTTGATTTATGTTTATTGTCACAGTTTGAATCTTATTCCAATAAGCATGGTCTGTCCGTAACGTTCCTTGCGTTCCACAACATTCCCTCCGACACGATCCACATCTGCGAGACTGTCGGTATGCGGACCTTTATGATAGTATCTTATCATAGGAAGGTTAAGCAGATTGGTCGCTTTTAAAAATATCGACACGCCACATCTGAATGATTTCTCGGCCGATATTTCCATGCGGAAATAATCGTTTTCCCAGATGTCGTTGTCATACCAATTGCTAACGTCCGCAAGTCTTCGACTTATGAAGCTGCCGGTGAGCTGCGCATCCCAGCCGTTACGGGTATCTTTGAAAAGAAGCGAGAGGTTGGCGACATGTGCTGCCTGACCATAGAGAGGACGGCTCTGTCTTACAGTGATTATGTCGTTCCCCTGCATAGTACGCTTGTCTGTGGTTATGCGGGAGTGGGTGAAGGTATAGTTGGCCTTGATGCCGAATATATTGAAATATTTCAATATATCGATTTCCAATCCCATATTGTTGGCGTTGCCCATATTCATAGGCATATAATAGGTGTCCTGCCCTTCATTGATAAGTCCGTATTCTATGGGATTCCGGAGATGCTTGTAAAACAAGCCTGCCATGAATTGTTCGGAGGGTTTAGGAAAGAATTCCCATCGCAGGTCAACATTATCGGCTACAGTATGTTTAAGAGAGGGATTCCCTTTCTCCTTGTATTCTTCATTTATGATGCTATAAGGGACAATCTCGAAGAAACTTGGGCGGTTGATGGCACGTGCGTAACTCAACCGCAGATTCATGCGGTCGGTCAGTATTCGTTTTATGTGTATGCTTGGGAGATAATCAGTGTACTTCTGTCGGCCCGTGGGGTCAACGTTGCGCGGAAATTTCAGGGAGTAACCCTGATTGGTGCTTTCAATGCGTAGTCCGGCGATTAATTCCCAATCCGACAGATTCAGTTTTGCCATGGCGTATCCGGCAGTTACTTTCTCATCGGCATCATAATTGAGAGGGTCCCCGACATTGCCGAACTCACGGGGAGTGATCAGTATCCCGTCAAAATTATTCCAGTCTTGGCCGAACACCTGGACGTGTCCGTTGTCTGTAGCTGAGTCGAATGTATATTCATTGAAAAAACTGTCGCGTTTCTTGGAGCGAAACATCCCTCCAATCGAGAAATCCCAAATCCTGTAATGATAGGAGAAATCAATATATCCCGCCCAGTCGCAGTCGGAATTATGCTCCCAGCGACGTACGGCTGCCTTACTTGTGGCAAGATGATTGCCTTGAATATATATGGTAGCATTGTCCGGCGTAAGGTTTGAGGCATTTGAGAATACGCCTTTCCAATCTATCCGAAACCTATCATTAAACAGTAGATGACTGCCTTGTAGTGTTGAGTTGAAAATGTTCTGTCGGTTCCATCTCATACGCACTGATGCGGTTTTGTCATCCTGTGCCTGTCGGGTCTGCTCATTGGTCATGGTAAGCCATCCGTTATACCACGAGAGTTTATGCCGAGGTGAAAATATATAGTCTATTTTACCATGTATAGCGAGACGCTGACGGTTGTCCGAATATTCCCTGCGCTCCACACCATTGGTCATATAAGCGGAACGATAATACCAGTCGCTGTTTTTTCCGCGATTCAGGTTCTGATAACTCACCGAGGCTATGATTCCCAGTCTGTTGTTGAAGAATCGGTCTCCGTAGGATACCCCGGCGAGAATATCGGGCAAAGGACGCGAACTCTTGATTCTTAGATTGGCATTCGTGAAATCGGTTTCAGTTACACCGTAATCGCCGGTTGTTCCTTTTGTCTCATTTGGAGATTTACGTCGAATATCATTATGGTTGAATGATAGGAAGTCTCGATCAAAGTACAAGGCGTTATATCCTGTTGTGACATTTGCGTGTAATAACCGCCGCGATGGTGCGTCTTTCATAACAAGATTGACGGCACCTCCGATCCCATCTCCTTCAAGATTAGGCATCATAGACTTGTAAATCTCTATTCTGTCAAGTATTTCCGATGGGAACAAATCAAGAGGGACAAAGCGATTTTTATTGTCGGGACTCGGGATTTTTACTCCGTTAACCAGAGTATAGTTGTATCGTTTGTCCATTCCACGAAGGATTGCATACTGTCCTTCTCCTGATGAATTACGTTCAGTCGTGACACCTGACATTTTCTGAATGATATTTCCTACAGTAATGTCGGGAGAAAGTTCCATTGCACGAGCGCTCATAACATTAACGACATTCATTGAATTTCGCTCAATCATACGGGCTCCTGACTCTGTATTTGAAACTGATGCCGTAACTACAACTTCAGAAAGTTCAGCAGCGGATTCATTCAACTTTATAACCAGGGGTGAGGGATGCGGATCATTTACGATTTGAGTTTGATAACCCAGATAGGAGCATACTAAAATAGGCTCTTTGAGATTAGTGGACAATTTGAATGTCCCGTCAAGTCCTGTCGTTGTTCCCGTTTTGGGAAGTTGTTTCACATAGACCGTAGCGCCGATAAGGGCTTCGCCTGTTGATGAATCAACCACAATGCCTGAAATCTCCCGCCCGAAAGCAGAGCAAGTTAGAATCGCGCAAAGTGTGAGCAGCGTGATGTGTTTCATTCTAAAAAGATATGATTTTACGCTGCAAAATTACCCCTGAATTATTTCATAAATGTTTGGCGTATGTAAACAAAATATTAAAATTCTATGGGCTAATATTCTATTTGAATGACTAATACATTGCAAATCTTGGTTATGAGTATTATCGAGTGGCAAGAGGCAGTCACCGGGTCGAGCAGTGATAACCCGTCTTCCTGCGTTGTCGGCTTATCACAGACTCGTCCTGCCGAGACTGGTAAGAGATACGTGCTTGCTTTTTTAAGGCTAAGAGGATTCATTTTATCATGGTATCTTTCGATGAAACCGCGCACCATTCAAGATTTGCTATTGCCGTTGATTATCCGTTTTGCCTATTACGGCAATAGGAAAAATCCTCGCTTGACAGTTTCTCATTTTTGCCGGAGGTTCTACTTTTGCAGCAAAATTAAAAACGCAAAAGATTATGAACCATCCGATGATTGTTTGGTGCGCAATAGCCGGAGTGCTGTTATGCGCATTTCTGTTTCGGGCTGTCGAGCGATACTGTAACGAATGCCGTCACCGCGACCACAAAACCCGACATATTCTCGAAATAGGCAAGGACAAAGACATCTTCTATCTGCCGGGAGACATTGACGAGGACGATGACTTCGAGGATTTGTAATAAGGCGGTCGACGAATCCGCTTTACGCGGTACTGCCGCTTTCCTTGCCGAGTATGCCTCTCTGTTGTCGGGGTGCGGTGCCACCTGCATCCGGATTGAGAAAAACGCCCGTAGGATGGCTGACACATTCGGTGTGGAATTCGACATTTCCATAATGCCGACTCATGTGTATGTATCGGTATGGTTGGACAATCCCGCCGAAGCTGTAGTGGCTTTTCGCAAAACCCCGGCCTGCGGCATCAGTTTCAATCTCAATGCCAAGTTAAGCCGTCTGAGCTGGGAGGTATCGGACAACAACTTAGGTCTGACCGCAGCGACCGAACGGTTTGAGCGGATACGCCGGACGAAGCCGACAGGAATGTGGGAGACGCTGTTTCTCACCGGCCTTGCAAACGCATCGTTCTGCCGTCTTTTCGGAGGCGACGTGATTGCCATGCTCATTGTTTTCATATCCACCCTTGCCGGATACAGGCTGAAACAGATAATGCTCGAAGACAAACGCGACATTCGGCTCACTTTCCTGTGTGCATCATTCTTTTCAGCCTCGCTAAGTGCCGGAGGACACATTTTCAACATCGGCTCTACGCCGGAAATTGCGCTTGGCACAAGCGTTCTGTATCTGATTCCCGGAGTACCGTATATAAACTCGGTCAGCGATCTGATCTACAGGCATTACCTCTGCGGGTTCAGCCGTTTTATTGATGCGGCCGTCCTTACTGTCTGTTTGTCGACAGGACTTTGCGCCGGTATGCTCTTACTTGGATTAAAATGGTTTTAGTGATTATGTGGAATGATATTCTGATTAATATTTTTGAGGACGGATTGTTTGCGGCGATAGCCTCCATCGGATTTTCAAGCATCAGCAATACACCCAGACGCGCGTATCTGACCTGCGGGCTGATTGCCGCCGCCGGTCATGCCTTACGTTATGTGCTGACATCGCCCGCGTTTGGAGGAATGCACATCATCCCGGCAAGCGTCTTGGCGTCATTTGCCGTCGGTTTGCTCGCCGTGTTGTTTGCCGGTCGAATAAAATGTCCCGCCGAGGTCTGCTTTTTCCCGGCTTTGCTGCCTATGATACCGGGAATGTACGCCTATCGTACCATCGAAGCTCTTTTGTCATGTCTTTATCAAACTCAGGAGGATGTTTTCGGACATTATTTATACCTGCTTGTATATAATGGCCTGACCTGTTCGTTTATTATCTTAGGTCTGGTTGTCGGTGCCACTGTGCCGATATTCCTTTTCAAAAAGCTTTCATTTACGGCTACACGGTAAGCCATATTATCCGTAAATTTGCAATCCAATGGAATTACGACAGTTAAGATATTTCGCCAAAGCCGCCGAGACCCTGAACTTCTCCGAAGCAGCAAAGTGCCTGAACATAGCTCAAAGTTCGCTCTCGCAGCAGGTCAAGCAACTGGAGGATGAACTCGGGACACAACTTTTCATCCGC
>CABUTY010000004.1 GCA_902494595.1 uncultured Porphyromonadaceae bacterium
GGGTGCGCGAGATCGCAGCCATGATTTCGGGCAGCGAAGTCACCGACGCCGCCATCCAGAACGCTCGCATGCTCCTCGGTATGACCGCTAACAATATTGGAAAAGATGAATAAAGGAGATTATATATTCGGGACCCGGGCTGTGGTCGAGGCGCTGGATCTCGGCAAGAGTATCGATAAGATACTGCTCCGCAAGGAGATGGGAGGCGGTGCCGCCCGCGAGATAGTGACAAAGGCCAGGGAGTACGACATACCGGTACAGCGGGTGCCGCTGGAGAAACTCAACCGTATCACGATGAAGAATCATCAGGGTGTGATAGCGGTGGTTTCACCGGTGCGTTATCATCGGCTCGACACGTTGATGCCGGGATTGTACGAGGAGGGCAAGATACCGTTCATGGTTTGTCTGGACTGCATTACCGACACACGCAACTTCGGGGCCATAGGCCGTACGGCCGACTGTGCCGGCGTTGACGGCATAGTGATACCGGAGCGCAACTCTGCGTCGGTGACCCCGGATGCCATGAAGACATCGGCGGGCGGACTTCTCTACGTGCCTGTATGCCGCGAGAAAGATATGCTTGCAGCCGTGCGATATCTCAGGGAGTGCGGCGTAAAGGTGGTGGGAGCCACCGAAAAGGGTGCCGTGAACTATACGGAGATAGACTATACGGTGCCGGTGGCTGTGGTGATGGGCAACGAGGAGCATGGTATCAGCGACGAGGTGCTCCGACAGTGCGACGAACTCGCCGCAATACCCCTTTCCGGACATATAGGGTCGCTAAATGTGTCGGTGGCCGCTGGCATTCTTATGTATGAGGTGCGCCGGCAGAGAGACCTCGCCGATTTGCATACCTCATGGATTTGATGTAACTTTGTGTCCGTATTGGGGAGCCGGAGGACTCCCGATAAAACTTTACAGATGATAAATAGAGTTCTGATACGCATCAAGGTAGTGCAGATTCTGTACTCCTATCTATTGGTAGAGAAGAAGTTCACGCTTGAAGAGCCGCCGGTATCGCCGACGAAAGAGAAGCGTTATGCTTACGGTGTATATATAGAGATGCTGGCACTTCTTGTCATGCTGTCGGAAAGCATCGGACCCCGACGGAAGGGAGCACCTGTCAATACCCGGTTCATAGAACGTATAAGGAAAGACGACCGTATAGCGAGTGCATGTCGGCGTCTTATGGCCAACAGACTGTTCCGGGTGGATATTCAGGGTCTCTCCGACAAGCTGCTGGAATCGGCAATCTTCAAGAATTACGTCAAAGACCTCGACAAGGGACTGCCCGGTGCCGAAGACAATATGTGGCGCGAGGCTTTCAACCAGATAGTCATGACCAGCCCCGACGTCATGGAATATGCCCAGAATGTGGAGGGTTATTCCCTGAAAGGCCTTGAGAGGATGCAGGGGATGGTGAACGATACGCTCACGAATTTCAGCACCTCGCAGGATGATGCTGCCGATGGCCTGAAGACTCTCGAGAAGAGTCTCGACATGGCCCGCGAACTCTATTTCCGGCTTCTGGCTCTCGCCGTGGATATCACCGACCTTCAGAAACGCAAGCTCGACGCCAACCGATACAAGTATCTCAAGACTTCGGAGGACCTCAATCCCAACCTGAAGTTTGTGGAGAACGAGGTGATAGAGGCTTTGCGTCGCGACGAGACATTCACAGCATTCATAGAGAAAAACAAAATCAACTGGCTTCAGGAGGACCCTCTGTTGGTGGAGAGTCTGCTGAAGGCTGTGCTCCAGTCGGAGAGCTACGCGAGGTATATGGAGTCGCAGTATGCCGATATCCATGAGGATTCCGAACTGTGGCGCGAGCTTTTCCGCAGGGTAATCATGGTGAATCCCTCATTCCTTGAGGCTCTGGAGGAAAAGTCGGTATTCTGGAACGACGACCTCGACATAATGGCTACCTTCGTGCAGAAGACGTTCCGCCGTCTTGAAGAGGGGAGACCCAATCCGATTCTCGAGAAGTACAAGGACGACGAGGATGCCCGGTTCGGCAGCAAACTCATGCGATATGTATTCCGCGACAAGGAGAGATATTCGGAATGGGTTCACGACGCGGTGCAGGGTAGCGAATGGGAGATGGAACGCCTTGCCTTCATGGACGTGGTGGTGATTTACACCGCGCTGGCGGAAATTCTCAACTTCCCGCAGATACCCGCTTCGGTATCGTTCAACGAGTACATAGAGATTGCCAAGTCGTACAGCAGCGCACGCAGCGGACAGTTCATCAACGGACTCCTCTCCTGCATACTGATGCGCCTGGAGGATGAAGGCGTGCTTTTAAAGCCTCTGGATTAAACAGTACTCACGTCACATCCGACACATCCATCACATAAGATACATCCATCACATAAGATACATAAACTATGTTAGACATGATTTTATTGGACACAGCCGCCGGCGGCAACGGTCTGAGCGGAATCCTGATGATAGTGGCCATGATTGCCATCTTCTATTTCCTGATGATACGTCCTCAGAACAAGAAGCAGAAGGAAATCAAGCGTCAGCGCGATGCCATGAAGAATGGCGACAGAGTGGTTACCGCAGGGGGCATCCATGGCAGAATCCGCGAAATCAAGGAGGATACCATCATCATGGAGGTGGCTCCCAACACCAGCATCAAGGTCGACAAGACTTCGGTGTTTCCCGTTGCGGAAGCTCCCGCCCAGAAGAAATAACCTGTTCCGGTTCCCGTCATGGCGGTCAGGAGAAGATCCTGGAAGGAACAGTGGCACAGACTGAGAACTTCATCACACTTTCATGGTGTGGTGATGTTCCTCATATTCGTGTTTGTGGCCACCCTTTTCTGGTTCATACTGAAACTCAACGACAGTGTGACCCAGACCTTCCGTGTGCGGCTTAATTTCGAGAATGTGCCCGACAGTGTGGTGTTCATCTCCAACAGGCCTTCCGACATCCATGTCACCGTGCGCGACAAAGGGACCAACATCCTTCGCTCGGGCGTGATCAAGAATCCGGTGATCGACGTCAATTTCCGCGACTACAGCAACTCGGGCGTGCTGCGTCTGTCGAAGAGCGACCTTACAGCCGAGCTGAAATCGTCGTTCGGCTCCAGCGTACAGATAGTATCCACTTCCATCGACTCTCTGCGGCTCCTCTATACCGAAGAGCCGGGCAAACGGGTTCCTGTTGAGGTGAAGATACATGCCGAGGCCTCGTCGGGAAATGTGATAGCCGGTACGCCGGTGCCCCTCACAAGCGGTGTCCTAATATATTCCTTCGGCAATGAGAAGGATACCGTGAACAGGGTACGGACGAAGTCCCTCAACATCCGGGGACTCAGCCAGACCACGGAGGTGACGGCTCATATACAGCCTATCAACGGTATAAAAATTGTGCCCGACACTGTCAAGGTGCGCATAAATGTGGAGCCTCTGGTTCACAAGGAGGGCTTCGTGAAGGTGGAGACACGCGGTGTGCCGTCGGGCGAACAGCTCCTGCTTTTCCCAAACACCGTGCCGGTGTCGTACTATATACCGATGAGCAAATTCTCCGACGGCAACATACCGCTGACGGTTACAGTAGACTACAAGGATACGCACATATACAAGGGGAACCGACTTCCGTTGACGATAACCTCATATCCGCCGTTTATTGTGAATCCGGAGGTTAAGAGCGACAGCGTGGAATATACTCTGGTAAGGAGAAACAGGTAAGCGCATGGTCACGGGCATCTGCGGAGGAATAGGAAGCGGGAAGAGCGTGGTGTCGCGGCTGTTGCGGCTTCGTGGCTATGATGTCTACGACTGCGACAAGGAAGCTCGCGGCATCATGGCATCGAGCCGTGAGATACGTGAGGCCATGGAGAATCGTTGGCCCGCGATGGATATCTATGCCGGCGGAGAGATGGACCGTGCCAAGGTTGCAGCGATAGTATTCGCCGATGCTGCGGAGCGTGCATGGCTCGACAGCATGGTACACGGGCGTGTCAGGGAGCACCTGGCCGTATGGATAGCAGCCTGCAGTGGGGAGAAGGTGTTTGTGGAGTCGGCCATACTCTTCAGCTCGGGACTATGGCGGATGTGCGACGATGTCTGGGAGGTGACAGCCCCCGAGGATCTGCGCGTAAGCAGGATTATGGCCCGTTCAGGAATGAATGCCGCGCAGGCCGCCGACAGAATAGAGGCGCAGAGAGGAGAGGAAACGCATCCGGCACGCAGGAACGTCACAATACATGATATAGTCAACGACGGCCTCCATTCACTTCTCAGAGAGGTGGATCTGGCGCAAAAAGATGAAAATAAAATAAATACTAAATAAAATGCTTAAGGAAATAATATCGATAACGGGAAAGCCGGGACTCTATAAGATACTGAGTCAGGGACGCGGCACGTTGATAGTTGAGAATGTGGAGGACAAGCATCGTATGCCGGTTCATGCACGCGACAAGGTGGTTTCGCTGGGCGATATCGCCATGTACACCGAAAGCGGCGACACGCCCCTGGGCGAAATCCTCGACAAGCTCTACAGCCACTTCGGCGGCAAGGAGATAGATGTCAACGGCATGGACTCCAAGAAGCTGCATGATACATTCGGCGATGTTGTGAGCGACTATGACCGCGACCGTGTACGCGACAGCGACATCAGGAAGCTCTTCAAATGGTACAACATACTCATAGGTGACGGCATGACCCAGTTCACCGAGAAAAAAGAAGAGGAGAAAGAGGCCGACACGAAAGAGAGCGCCGACAAGCAATAAATCCTTTTAATGAAATCACTGCCTCGGGGTGCCTTGTAGGGACGCTCCATGGCGCGTCCCTACAAGGTCAATTTACGAAGGATTCGCCGGAGGAATGCGAGAATAATTTTGAACGTTGGATTTATTTGCTTAAGAATATGGAAAGGCTGGTTACAATGCCGTTTACGGACATGAATGCCGTATACCGCAGGATAGAGGAGGTAAGCCGCGTGGAGAATCTCAATGCAGCCGAACGCCGGCAATACGAACGCGAACTCAAGGCATACCGTGATTATAATAACCAGATGCTCACAGCCCGGGAGGAAGGTCTTGATGAGGGCCGTGCGGAGGGTCGTGCGGAGGCGCATAAGCTGATTGTCTCCAATATGAAATCACAGGGACTTGACAACGATGAAATAGCTCGGCTTGTCAACATGCCGTTGCATGTCATCAACGAAATTGTGAGCATGGAAAGCAAGGAATAATTAGGTAAGGACCTAGATAGCGAAGAAATGCACCCTGTCGTTATGGCCAAAATCAATTGGCCATGACGACAGTATGTTTTTTGACAAGACTATCTGTTTGAAGTGGATCGGATGTGAAGTTATGGAGGTTTATCAAATTTGCAATATTGTGATTACATTTTTTTACAATCTTTTGCTTAACTTTGCAGAGCAGTTCAGAGAGGGGCTGCTTGGAAAAGGATATCGAAAACCGTGAAACAACATAACCAACAATAACAACTATGAAGAGAGCGATTCTCATAGGCTTCGGAGCGTTGTTGTCGGTGGGTCTCAGCATGGAGGCCTATGCCGATAAGGTCTGCCGGGGCAAGGTTCTCGACGAACAGGGAGAGCCGTTGACCGGGGCGGTGATACGCATACCGGGCGCGAAAGGTGGAGTGACCACCGATATCGAGGGTAATTTCAAGATTACCGTTCCTGACAATACGCGGCGGATAGACATCAGCTTTCTGGGCTACAAGCCGCTGCAGGTAGATGTGGCGGCCAATGTGGGGGATCTCAGCATGGCGCCGGAGAGCAGGATGCTTCAGGATGTGGTGGTGACGCAGTCGGTGGCGCGTACGCGTCAGACACCTGTGGCACTTTCGCAGGTCGACGCCCTCCAGATTGAGACAAAGCTGGGCGCTCAGGAATTTCCCGAGATTCTGAAGACCACCCCGGGTGTGTGGGCCACGCCTGACGGCGGTGGCTTCGGCGACGCCAAAATCAACATGCGCGGCTTCAAGTCGGAGAATGTAGCTGTGCTTATCAACGGTATACCCATCAACGATATGGAGTGGGGCGGCGTATACTGGAGCAACTGGGCCGGCCTGTCGGACGTGACGAGCAACATGCAGAGCCAGCGCGGTCTTGGCGCGGCGCTGCTGTCGGCACCGTCGGTGGGAGGTACCATCAACATCACCACGCGCAGCCTCGATGCCAAACGTGGCGGTTCCGCATGGTACGGCATGGGCAACGACGGCATGAACCAGTTCGGCCTCATGCTTTCCACGGGTCTCATGAAGAACGGATGGGCCATCACAGTGCTCGGATCCCGCAGATGGGGTGACGGTTATATTCAGGGCACCAACTTCAACTCCTACAACTACTTCGTGAACGTGTCGAAGAAAATCGGCGACAACCAGCAGCTGTCGCTGACGGCCTTCGGCGCTCCCCAGACCCATTATCAGCGTAACCGTGCCGACGGTCTTACCATCGAGGGCTGGCAGAATGTGCGCGGATACATGAACGGCGAGAGCCCTTACCGCTACAACCCCACATTCGGCTATGGCCTGCATGGCGAACGCAAGAGCTCCAGCTATAACTTCTACCACAAGCCGCAGATCTCGCTGAGCCACATATGGCAGATTGACTACAAATCGTCGTGGACCAACACGGTATATGTATCGTTTGGAACCGGCGGCGGCTACAGCGGCCAGGGTCACGGCAAATATAGCAACAGGTCGTGGTATGGCACGACGGATGGCGTGCTGAACACAACCTTCCGCTGCCCCGACGGCACTTTCGATTATGCCGCGATACAGGAGATGAACATCGCATCAACCATCGGCTCCAATATGGTGATGTCGAGCTCCAACAACAATCATGAATGGTATGGTCTCGTATCTACCTACAAGAATGAGTTCATACCCAAGAAGCTCATCTTCACCGGCGGTCTCGACGTGCGCTATTACATAGGCAAGCACAACAACAAGATTGTGGACCTCTACGACGGCGAGTACTACATGAACTATGAGAACCGCAAGAACGTGAAGGCCTACAATAACGCGGCCGCCAACGACCCGGACTGGAAGTTCGAGCACCTCGGCGTGGGCGACATCGTTTACCGCAACTTCAACGGCTATACCGTACAGGAAGGTCTCTACGGACAGCTGGAATATCTGGCCCTCGACAACAAACTGACTGCTATCCTGGCAGGTTCGGTGCAGTTCAACCAGATGTGGCGCCGCGACTTTTTCTACTATGACAAGGATCACGAGCGCTCCACAACGGAGAACTTCGCCGGCGGGACCGTCAAGGCTGGTGTGAACTACAACATCAACAAGCACAACAACGTGTTCCTCAACGGAGGTTTCATCTCGCGCGTGCCCTTCTTCAGCTACGGCGTGTTCCTTTCGCAGGCCACCAGCAACGTGGTGAACCCCAATCCTAAGAACTCCAAGATATGGTCGCTGGAGCTGGGCTACGGCTATCACTCGCGTCAGTTCTCCCTCAACGCCAACCTGTACTATACGATGTGGCTCGACAAGTGCGACAAGACCACCACGCGTAGCGGCGAAATCCGTCAGGGTCCCAACGCCGGACAGTACTATACCTTGAGCATGAGTGGTGTCAACGCACGTCATATGGGTATAGAGCTGAGCGCCAAGTATATTCCCACAAGCTGGGTGGAGTTTGACGGCATGTTCTCCATCGGCGACTGGACATGGGCATCGAACCCGACAGGTTATTTCTACACCGAGCAGGGACAGCCGCTTGCCGACCTTTCGGGCAACCTGGCATCGGGCATTCTCGCTCCTGACCATGCCCACGCCACAGTGATGCAGAAGGGACGCAAGATAGGCGGCTCGGCACAGACCACCGGCTATCTCGGCGTGACCTTCAAGCCTTTCAAGGGCTTCCGCATAGGACTCGACTGGGTGGCCAGCGCCCGCAACTATTCCGACTACGAGATTTCCAGCGACTCTTATACGGCCAACTCCGAGGTTACCGTGGCCGACCCGTGGAGAATACCATGGGGCAACGAGCTCGACCTCAACGCCAGCTACCGTTTCAAAATCGCCGGCAAGGTCACCGCTACCATATACGGTAACATCAACAATATCTGCGGCTACAACTACGTGAAGGATGCCTACACACTCTCGAGCGTAGACGGCGCCTGGAACAATGCTTTCCGCGTGTTCTACTCTTTCGGCAGAACATTCAGCATCAAACTTAAAGTGAACTTCTAAGAAGAAACATGATGAAAACAAAGATAAAGCAACTGGCACCTGCAGTGCTTGCCGCGATGGCTCTGGCCTCCTGCAGCGAGGACAGCTGGAACAATGGTCTCGACGGCTTCGAGGGGAACCAGGACCTTAGCCAGAAGGAGTCGGTGGAGTATACCCTCACGGACGCCGATTACAAGGAATTCTCCGTGAACCGCTTCAACAAGGCGCTGGCGCGTCAGGACAGCATCGACGGCATCTCCCCCGATGCCATAAAGGCCTTGAAGGCTGTGGAGGCCAACAAATACATCACCCCCGCCACGCCGGCGGCACGATATATGCCCAACCTGCTCAACGACTCCATATTCCCCTATTTCGCACTTACCGACGGTTCGGCGATAAACCTTACCTACAACGAGGTTTCCGTCCTTCCGGCGGTGATGAAGCTGGTGAACGGAGCTGAGTCGTACACCGTAAGCGAGACTGACTATCAGGATATGTATGGCAGCGACGAGGATTATGCCACGGCCTTCTCGCCGTCGCATCCCGCCACGGCAGCTCTGCCCCGCGTGCTCGCCAATTACTTCGATGACGCCTCCGAGGGTGACTGCGTAGTGGTGCAGTACAACCAGTCGAATGTCGACCCTGAGTTCGGGGCTGCTCCCTTCGAGATGAGCGATGTGCTCAAGCCGGGACTCGCCGACGGCATGGAGGTGGATGTAAAGGGTGTTGTGACCGCCACATGCAAGGTGGGTTTCATACTCACCGACAAGGCCGGTTCCATCCTCGTTTATTCCTCAGGCTACACAGCCGGCACATATGCCGTGGGCACGCAGCTCGAAGTGAAGGCCACTCTCGGCTCTTACAAGAACTGTCTGCAGATTCCTTATGACAATGCGGTGATAGTTCCGGCAAGCAGCCAGGCTTACACGTATCCTTCGCCGGTGACCCTTACACCTGACTATCTCGTGCAGGCCGGTGCCAATGAGTCGCCTGTCCTGGCCGTATATGGCGAGATGACCGGCACGATCAACGTCAGCGGCAATTATATCAATCTTGCCTTCGATGGCCGCAGCGACGTGCGCGGCAGCATCTATAATGTGGAGGATGCCCTCAAGGGAGAGCTTGCCGACGGCAAGAAGGTGAAGGTATACGGTTATTTCACCCAGACATCCAAGTCGGGCGAGATTGTCAATGCCAACATGGTAGTGACGCGCGTGGAGAGTGCGGCTGCCGGCAAGCGTCATGGAAAACGCAACCGCGTGGTGGCTGTCCCCTTCAAGACCCTTTATGCCGTCTATACCCTTGACGGCGGTGCATGGAAAGCTGTTCCCGAAGCCATGTGCGTGCAGCCTTCCGAATATGCCGAGATGGGCCTGACTTACGGCAATTTCCAGGGCACCCAGGCCGAGGAGTATCTCCCCATAATGCTTGCCCGTCAGTATCCCTTCGCTCAGAAGGACCAGGAGGTATATGTGGCTTACCGCTACTATTCCAACAAGCAGACGGTGAACGCATGCGCACTCTGGGTTTACGACGGCACGAAGTGGTACGATAAGATCAAGAGCAATGGCGTGACCGAGGTTACCAACCAGTTTGTGAAGCGCGACGGCAAGTGGCAGCTCGATCCTTCGATTACGCTGACGCTCCCCGCCGGCAAGGGCATTCCGTTCAGTGCCGAGTTCTACCAGGCATGTGTTGACTGGGTACTCAACAATGTGCCCGACGGAGCCAAGTATGTGACTTCCTACGGCAACAATGACTATTACACCGGCGCGTCGGCCTACCAGAACAATATAGACCTTCGTCCTGGAGCGGCCCGCACACAGTATGCAGAGGCTTACAAGGACATGACCGACGAGGAGGTAGTGGCCGTGATGAAGAAGCGTTTCGAGGAAGAGGTGGGACCGGCAGTGGTTGCCGCCAGGTATCCCGACCTTGCACCGATAGGCGACTTCCATCCCACGGTGACAATTGACTTCTACATCTATGACGGCGCTACCAAGCCGCAGACAATCGTATTCGAGGTAGAAGAGAAAGGTAAATTCAAATTCGTATCCTGCACCTGGAACGAGTAAGGAATAACAGCGCCGGGTAACCGGCGATACTAAAAGCCGCCCGGCATTTGATGCCGAGCGGCTTTTTCAAGCTTGATTAAGGTCAGTAAGGTCATTAAGGTCTCTAGAGACCTTAATGACCTTACTGTTTTGCTTTGGCGGATGAGTTGCCGGTGTGGCGGATGAAGATTCCGTTGGTGGGATTGTCGACGCGCACACCCTGGAGGTTGTAGTAAACGGCGGAGGCGTTGCCGGCGTCGGAAGCCTTGATGTCATTGATGCCGCTCTCGATGGGCTTGACGGAATTATTCATGCGGCGGCTGTCGGGGGAGCAGATATAAGGGACGCGCTCTTAGGGCACCGATATGCCGCATCATAGATGCCTCTGCGGTTATCTGCGTGGGATAATATCAATGCGCGACTTCACTTTCGAATCTTGAATAAAGGGATGCGCTTTTTGGGCGTTAACAATTTTTGGGGCGGGGCGTGGTGGTAGATTCGGCGCGGTATTTGTTATAGAATTGACAGACGGCGAAGATTGAGCCGTCTGTCATAAGAGAATCAAAACCTGTAAAAGCAATGCCAACCGGAAAAATAGGGGTTACCACAGAAAATATATTCCCCGTAATCAAGAAGTTTCTATACAGCGACCATGAGATATTTCTGCGCGAGCTGGTGTCGAATGCGATAGATGCCACGCAGAAGCTACGTACACTTGCGTCGTTCGGAGAGTTCAAGGGCGAACTCGGCGAGCTTGACGTTCGTGTCATTATTGACAAAGAGGCAGGTACGCTGACAGTACGCGACCGCGGCATCGGCATGGATGCCGACGACATCGAACGATATATCAATCAGATAGCATTCTCCGGTGCCGAAGAGTTCCTGGAGAAATACAAGGATACCGCCAACTCCATCATAGGCCATTTCGGCCTCGGATTCTATTCGGCATTCATGGTGTCGAAGAAAGTGGAGATTCGCTCGCTGAGCTATAAAGAGGGAGCCAAGGCTGTGGAATGGAGCTGCGACGGCAGTCCTGAATACTCAATGACCGAAACCGACAAGACTGACCGCGGAACCGACATCATCCTGTACATCGACGACGACAGCAAGGAATTCCTGGAGCAGCAGCGTATAGATACGTTGCTCCGGAAATATTGCCGATTCCTGCCCGTGCCCGTGATTTGCGGCAAGGAACAGGAATGGAAGGACGGCAAGTATGTGGATACCGACAAGGACAAGGTTGTGAACGCCACAGAACCCCTCTGGACAAAGAAGCCCGCGGACCTCTCCGACGAGGATTATCTGAAGTTCTACCATGAGCTGCGCCCCGGCGAGGAGGATCCTCTCTTCTGGATTCACCTCAATGTGGACTATCCTTTCAATCTCACGGGCATCCTCTACTTCCCGAAGCTGCGCAACAACATCGACATAAACCACAACCGCATCCAGCTCTACTGCAACCAGGTGTATGTGACCGACCAGGTGGAGGGGGTGGTGCCCGAGTTCATGATGCTCATGCAGGGCGTGATCGATTCCCCCGACATACCGCTGAACGTAAGCCGTAGCTATCTGCAGGCCGACTCCCAGGTGAAGAAAATCTCGGGATACATCTCCAAGAAGGTGGCCGAAAAGCTCACCAGGATGTTCCGCGACGACCGCAAGGAGTTCGAAAAGAAATGGGACGACATATCCATATTCATCAAGTATGGAATGCTTACCGACGAGAAGTTCTACGACGCTTCTAAGAAGTTCTTCCTCTTCAAGGATGTCAAGGGCGAGTATTATACCCTTGAGGATTACCGCAAGCTTGTGGAGGCCGACCAGACTAACATGGAGGGTAATGTGGTATATCTCTACAGCACCGACAAGACGGCGCAGTACAGCTATATACAGGCCGCCGAGGAGAAGGGTTACAGCGTGCTGCTTCTCGACGGGCAGCTTGACCAGCATATCGTGCAGATGCTTGAGTCGAAGCTGGAGAAGACGATGTTTGTGCGTGTCGACGCCGACACTCCCGAGCGGCTTATCGTGAAGAAGGAGAGCGACGGCAGCAACCTCGACGCGCTCGAATCCGACCTGCTCACAGGTATATTCCGCAGCCAGATGCCGGAGATGGAGAATGTCAACTTCATCGTGGAGTACAATGCGCTGAAGGATAGTGACGCTCCGGCCACGCTGACGCAGAACGAGATGATGCGACGTATGAAGGATATGTCGGCGCTGCAGGGTGGTGCAGGATTCTATGCGGGCCTCCCCGACATGTATTCGCTGGTGGTCAATACGGAGCAGCCTGCCGTGAAGACAATCGTCAAGGAAGCTGTCGGCGCCATAGGCGGCGAGGTTACGCCAATCCGCAAGCAAATTGACGAGGCCAACGATGTGATTAAGACTCTGCGAACCGAACTCAAGGAGAAGAAAGACGAGAAGGCGGCGCTCGAAAGTCGTATCTCCGACAAGGAAAAGGAGGTGATGGAGCTGCGCGGCAAGGAGGAGAAGATTGTCAAGGATTATGCCGCAGGCGTGCCCGTAGTAAAACAGATCATCGACCTGGCGCTCCTCAAGGCCAATATGCTGAAGGGCGAATCGCTGGCTGCCTTTATAAGCAGAAGCATTCAGTTGCTGTAATACAGAAGAGCAATCCGGTCGATCCGAAAAAGACAAACTAAAAATACCGGCCAATATCCATAGCTGATATTGGCCGGTATTATTTATATGTTATAAACCTATGTTGTAAAACATATGTAAAATTTATTCATAAATTTGCGTAAAAGCGTGAAAAAGTCTATTTTTGTGCCCAAGAGACAAGGCGACAATATCGAGAGTCGCCTGTAACTTGCGAGACAATAGCAGCTTTTAGGTTAGACATAATACTTTTTCGAGAGCGTAGTCAAAACGACTACATAAATCACGAGCCGATTACCGAGAGGTTGTCGGCTCTGAATATATATGTCGTGCAATTGATGTTATTCGTAGCGGAGGGTTTCGGCAGGAGAAATTTTGGCGACGATCCAGGAGGGGAGGATTAGGCAGAGATATACGGTGATGACCACACCGGCGTTGAGGAGGACGACCTGCTGCCAACTCACCTGTACGGGCACGAAGTCGATGTAATAGCTTTCGGGGTCGAGCTTCAGGAAATGGTATCGGTCCTGGAGCCAGAGCAGGAGAAGCATCAGGCCATTGCCGACGGCGAGGCCAAGGATAGTGATCTTGAGCGCAAGATATATGAAAATCCTGCGCACCTTGGCGGCCGGGGCGCCGAGGGCCCGCATAAGCCCTATGAACCGTTTCTTGTCGAGGATGATAATCAGCAGCCCAGATATCAGGGTTACTATCGCCACGAATGTCATCAAAGCAATCACCACCGACACATTAGTGTCGAGCAGGCCGAGCCATTGGAAATATCCGGCACCCTGATGCAGGGCATTGTCGGTGCGTACCGGCTTGAAAATGGTTCCGTCGGCGAGCGCCTTCACAAGTATGGCGTCGAGTTGCTGCGAATAAGCGCCGATGTTGTTGAAATCGTCGGTATGCACGGCGATGGATGTTCCCTGATCGGCATTGAGCTTGCCCAGCTTCTGGATGAGCCGCAGCGATCCGTAGGCGTAAACCTTGTCGTACGCTTCGAAATGTGTGTTGAAAATGCCTGCCACAACCAGGGGACGCACCCTGACTTCATCGGTGATGAAATAAGTGTCGATTCTGTCGCCGGTCTTGAGGCCGAGGGCTCTTGCCGACATCTCCGAGATTAGAATGCGGTTGTCGCTATCGCCTTTTGACCAGTCAGGCATGGAGCCCTCCACGAGACTTGCAGTCAGAAGGTCGCGGATCCCTTTCCCTTCGAGGCTCTTGAAATATATTCCCTGGAAGTCGGACTGCGTCTTGAAAATCGCGGGCATGGATGCCTGCAGACTGTAATCGGCCACAAAAGGGGTGTCGTCGAGCAGACGGCGCATGGAAGGGGAGAGGGAGATGATGTTGTCGTCGGTCTCGGAGGGTATGGTATATATGGAGATGTGGGAGTTGAATCCGGTGACCTTTGCGGTAATTTCCCTTTTGAAACCGGCAACGATAGCGAGAGCTGCGAGCATCACGGCCACGGCCAGGGCCACGGCGGCCACCGCAACCTTGATGGCCGGTGCTCCTCCGCGACGCATCCCCGGCGACAGACGACTCGCGATATATAAGTAACTGTTCAAGATTTTTTAGTGCTTATGCAGTGCAAAATTAAAAAATTATACTGAAATATTTGGAAAGGTTCGGGGCAAATATTAATTTTGGACTTTCAGGTCAGGAACCTGGGTAATCTAATATCAAACAAGAACATGGAGCAGAAGGAAGTAGAGATCAAAGAGACGTGGCTGCATGGCAGGCACAAGGATCTTGGAGCACAGATGTCGCCGTTTGCCGGCTACGACATGCCTATACAGTACAAAGGAATCGCCGAGGAGCACAATGCCGTCCGTCAAGAGGTGGGAGTGTTCGACGTCAGCCATATGGGCGAGGTAAGGGTAAAAGGTCCTGAAGCCGAGAAGTACGTAAACCATATATTCGTCAACGATGTGCGCGGGGCCGCTCCCGGGCAGATTTTCTACGGCATGATGTGCTACGAAAACGGCGGTACCGTCGACGACCTTCTTGTATATAAGGTCAGCGACAACGAGTTCTTCCTCGTGATCAACGCCGCCAATATCGACAAGGATGTTGCATGGATCAAGCAGAATGCCGAAGGTTACGACGTAGAGGTGATTGACGAGAGTCCGCGTTACGGCGAGGTGGCCGTGCAGGGACCCAAGGCCGAGGAGACCGTGGAGAAAGTTCTCGGCATTCCTGTAAAGGATATCAAGTTCTACAATTTCGCCACGTTTGAGCGCGACGGCGAGGAGATTATCGTGAGCCGCACGGGTTATACGGGCGAGGATGGTTTCGAGATTTATGGCAGCGAGGCCTACATTCAGAAAGTGTGGGATGCGCTGATGGAGGCAGGAGTGGCTCCCTGTGGACTGGGGTGCCGCGACACGCTCCGTTTCGAGGTGGGTCTCCCGCTCTACGGAGATGAGCTCAGCGCCGACATAACCCCGATCGAGGCCAGCCTCAGCATGTTTGTGAAGCTCGACAAACCGGAGTTCATCGGCAAGGAGGCACTGGCAGCCCAGAAAGCCGAAGGCGTAAAGCGCCGCATCATCGGCCTTGAGCTTGACGGCAACGCCATTCCGCGTCACGGTTATCCTGTGGAAGTGGACGGTAAGCAGGTAGGCGAGATCACAACAGGTTACCGCAGCATCTCTACCGGCAAGTCGGTGGCCATGGCTATGGTAGACAAGCCTTACGACAAGTTGGGCACCAAGGTGGAGGTCCGCATCCGCAAGAAGACATTCCCCGCAACCGTGGTGAAGAAGAAATTCTACGACAAAAACTATAAGAAATAAGGGAAGGTAAGTCAGAAGTCAGAAGTAATAAGTAA
>CABUTY010000005.1 GCA_902494595.1 uncultured Porphyromonadaceae bacterium
AATAATTGACCGCGTGGTGTCAAAGATTGATCCTTTATCATCTGTCACTGACATGGATAATACACGGAACATCCGATTCAGATTATCTTCTGCGATTCTGTCATATAGCCGTTGTTTTGTCCTATAATAATAATGAAGCATAGCATGGGTAACCCCGGCAGCTTGCGCTATGGAGATAGTTTTTGCTCCATAAAATCCCTTTTGCGCAAATTCTTCTCTGGCGGCGATCAGTATTCTTTGCTCAGTAGTCAGTTTTTCACTATCACCTGATTCCATAACTGTTTATTTGAGGATTATCCAATGAGATATATGTTTTTCTGAACAAGGTCGGAGAAACAGCAGTCTGGCTTTTGAAATATTTTCCAAAAGATGAAATAGTGGAGAAATTCAATCCGTATGCTATCTCTTTTATTGATTTGGAGGTGCAAAGGAGCTGGACTTTTACTACATCGAGCAATTTTTTGTTTATCCAGTAATTAGCGGTTTCTCCACTGACTTTTTTCACAATTCCGGAAAGATATTTTGGAGTGATGAATAATTGCGAGGCATAGAAACCGATATGTCTTTCACAAGAAATATACCTGTCTAACAAGGCTATAAATTTAATATACAGGTATTCACTTCTTGAAAAATGGCCTCTCGAACCTTCAGGGGCTGCCATTATATTGATGGAAATTTTTTGCTCGGTTGCCAACGATTCCAGTGCAAAAAACAAGTCGGGAGAAGCGAGGTCCGTTTCTTTTCGCAGACTGTCGCAATCCATAAAACCTATGTGTTCATGGATTGTGGTCATAACCGCCTTTTTAATTGTTTCATCGCACATATTATTAAATGTTTAGTTTGAAAATCGTTGTGCTATATTCTTGGAGAAAAGAATTTGGGTTTGAATACTATTCCGGCACGGAACATGGTATTATGATGCTCATAGTCAATCAGACCTTCCGCGCAACCGTTGTAGAACTGTGCGAACAGCGACAGGTTGGTCTTTTCATGGATACGCCAGCTTATCTCCGCGATAGTGTTGAATTGCCGGAACCCCTTTCGTTTCTCTATGGTGAAACCGATCGTAAGTTTTTTGTTGACCGTGAGGACTTCCGTCCCCAAAGAAAAAATGCCTTTGTACTCGGCAAGATCCCGGTTATTGTGTCCGTCAACTATCGGTATCCAAATCTTTCCGAACACTCTTACTCTTTCAGTCACATACAGATTGCCGCTTAACGAAACCCTGTTCCAGCTCCGACTGGCATCTCCGTCGCGTCCGTTGCTTTCATGCTCTATTATAAGCGAGGTGGAGCCTAAATATCTGTCCCCGTAATAATACGGTTTTGTCCATGCTATGCCGGGATTGAAATTTATATCACGCATAGGGAATGAATCCTCAAATACATTCCAGAAAGCCACCTGTGTATATATCAGAGAAAGATATGTGTCCCACGGGAGCGAGGCGGTTGTCAGTCTGAACGCCAATGACACCTGAAATTTGGCATCGGAGTTATGCCTGGTCGGAGTTTCGGACAATGATGTACCCATAATGAAATAATTGTCTTTGTAAAGGCTGAAATATGGCGCGGTTTTCAATTCCCGGCGCATACTGTCAGCCATTGAAACACCAGACGGCTCGACCGATATAAGCTGTCCAAAGCATCGTGGCGGAGCCATGATGATGACAAACACGAATGTTATAATCAAAACCGGTATCATTGTTAATTCTTGGTTAATCTACGTTATGGCGGGGAGCGTCGCCCCCGAAACGGCACCGGCGTTTCGGGGGTAACGGTGTCAGTAATAGCGTTCATGATAGATGTATAATGACAGTTCCTTGTTGTCGTCAAAGCTGATGTTGCCTTCCCGCGCCAGCCATCCGACAGCAGCATAGATTGCCTCAAATTCAAGACCTGTGGCCTGTTTCAGTTCCTGTACGGAGAGTTTCCCTCTCTCGTTGAGAGTCCGCCAAATGATGCCGGACCAGATTCCAATCAAATCTTTATCCATAACAAAACGTATTTAGTTGTTTTTCTGGAAACTTACTACTGCCCAGATACTTGCCAATGCGCCGTAGATGCAGAGAGGCACGAATTGCGGAATAAGCTGGTGAAACGTACTTCCTTTGAGATAGATCTCACGCATCGCCGTTATGATGTAGCGCAGCGGATTGAGGCGCGTCGCTTCCTGCGCCCAGTGCGGCATGGAGGCGATTGGCGATATAAGTCCGCTGGTGAGAATAAATATCACGATGAAGAAAAACATCACGATGGCAGCCTGACGCATATTGTCGCTGTAATTGGAGATTGTCAGTCCGAGTGAGGATATGGTGAATATATACACGATGTTGAACAGGAACACGAGCCACACTGACCCGGCAGGCGTCACACCATGTATCTTCCATGCAAGGAGCATGGAGAAACCGACAATGAATATACCTACTGTCCAATAAGGTATCATCTTTGACAGAATGAACTCTATCCTTGATACCGGCGTCACATTTATCTGTTCTATCGTGCCACGTTCCTTTTCGCCGACCACATTCAGAGCCGGAAGGAATCCGACAAGCAATATAAGTGTCATTGCCAGAAGAGCCGGAATCATATAAGGCTTGTAGTCAAGGGCAGCATTGAAAAGATAACGGGGCTCGACTGTTACGGGACGCCGCGAGATTGCCCCGTTTTCATATCCCAGCTCTTGCGCATACTGCATCACTATCTGGGTAAGGTATGAATTGCCAAGACCGCCTTTCATGCCGTTTACGGCATTGACAGTCACCATGACATCGGCACCCCCTGTACGGTAAAGGTTATGCTCGAATTCATTTTCGATAGTGACGATGAAATCGACGCTGCCCTCCTGAAGCAGATCGTATGCGGTCTGATAATTAGGGCAGGTGGCATACAGGTTGAAAAACTCCGATGCCTGTAATTTCTGCGTCAACCGGCTTGAAAGCGTCGAGTGGTCGTTGTCAATCACCGCGATATTAAGGTTTTTGACCTCCTGTGTCGCTATGCGCGGCACGACATTCATCATGGCAATCGGCAGAAGGATGAACACGACAGGCAAAAGCCAGTTGCGGAACATCTGCTTGTATTCTTTCGTAAGAAGATATGGTAATGCTTTCATAACATTCTTATTTTTAAGTGTCAGGCAAGTCTTGTCTTAAAGAACTTCCATGCAAGCAGCATGAATACTATGCCTTCGATTGCAAGGGCCCTTATCTCCGTCATCACATATTCTATTCCCACTCCCTCGACCATAATCTTGCGTGAGGCAGATATGAACCATTTGGCAGGAACGATATTGGAGATGATCTGTGCCGGAACGGGCATCGACTCGATAGCGAACACCATTCCTGACAGATAGATTGTTGGAACAATCAGCAACAGCGAGATAAGCATTGCCGCAAGCTGGGTGTTCACTACCGTTGATATAAGCAGTCCGAGCATCAGGGAGGTGAAAATGTAGATAACTGCGGTAACGACATAGACAAGGAGTGAGCCGGACATAGGAACGTGCATGATGAAATACGATATACCGAGTATAGTCGCCATATCTATGAGGGAGATTATCATGTACGGAACCAGCTTTGCCAGCACTATGTCGATTGAGGGCAGCGGAGAGGCGAGCAGAATCTCCATCGTGCCGCTTTCACGCTCCCGGACTATGGCGATGGAAGTCATCATGCAGCATATCAGCAATATGACCATGCCGACAACACCGGGTACGAAGTTTACCTCCGACCGCTGCTGGGGATTATACAACATCCGAGAATTTACCCTTATATTGAACTGTTGGCCGCCTTTCCCCGCCTGTGCCATCTGCTGTGCCAGTTCCTTCTGGAAACCTGCAACAACCTGTTGGGCATAAGCCACTCTCACGCTTGCCTGATTAGGCTCGCTGCCGTCAGAAAGTATCTGTATGGAGGCATCTTGCGAGTGCATTATGCGGTCGGCAAATTCCGGCCCGAAAATTACCACAAGGTCTATCTCTCCCTTTCGGAACAGCTCCGTGGCTTCTTCTTCGGTGCGGACTTCCCCCTTGCCGATAAAATAGTCGTTGGCATACAGCCTTTGCGTGAGTTGTTCGGTATATATGTCGCGGCTCTGGTCAAGCACGGCGACACGAATGTCCTTTACCTCGTTCTTGATGACATAGCCGGGCAACATCACCATAATCTGCGGCATCACCAGCAATATAAGCAATGAACGCGGGTCGCGCAGGATATGTATGAATTCCTTACGGACGAAACTTAAAAACTGTTTCATAACTTATTCATTTTGATTGTCAATCTCCACGTTTGGCGGTTCGTGCCAAAGCATAGAATACATCATACATCGAATTTCCGTGGAACTGCTTTTTGAGCTGCGCAGGTGAGCCAAGAGCGTCTATGCGTCCGTCAACCATGATGCTGACACGGTCGCAGTATTCGGCCTCGTCCATATAGTGAGTTGTTACAAACACGGTTATGCCGTTGTCGGCAGCCTTATAAATCAGTTCCCAGAACTGGCGGCGCGTCACGGGATCCACACCGCCCGTCGGCTCGTCGAGAAATACGATACTCGGCTCGTGAAAGATAGCGAGAGAAAAAGCCAGCTTCTGTTTCCAGCCCAGAGGCAGACTTTTTACCATCGTCTTACGCTCCGTCTCAAAGCCGAGTTCTTTCAGCAATTCGGTTATTTTCTCACGCACTTTCTTTCTCGGCATACCGTAGATGCCGCCGAAAAGCACGAGATTTTCCTCTACTGTAAGGTCATCATACAGGGAGAATTTCTGCGACATATATCCGATATGCCTTTTTACATCCTCGTATTGGGTTGCGACATCATACCCGGCTACCGTAGCTTTGCCATCGCTCGGTTGCGAAAGCCCGCACAGCATACGCATGGCGGTTGTCTTTCCGGCGCCGTTGGCTCCGAGGAAACCGAAGATTTCTCCTTTATGCACCTCGAAAGTCACATGGTCGGTAGCCGTGAAGTTGCCGAATCTCTTTGTCAGCCCTTCGGCCTTGATTACAATTTCATCTGTCATGGCTTTATTCCTGAAGGTTCATAAAACAGTCCTCGATTGTAGGCTCGACAGCCTCAATCACAATATTCCGATGTCCGAGTGCGTCAAGCTGTTCGCGGAGTGAGTCTATTGTCAGCACCGACGGGTCAACGGTGGCATGATGGTTCTCACCGAAAGCGAAAGCAGTCTTTACACCCTTGATACCGCGCAGGTCGGTAAGGAGCCGGTGCATCTTGTCGGAGCGCACGGCCCAGAGTGTCTGAGTGTACGCCTTGATGATGTTGTCAGGAGTGTCGATAGTCAGAAACTGTCCTTCCTGTATAAGAGCGATGCGGTCGCACTGCACCGCCTCGTCCATATAAGGGGTTGAAACGATTATGCTCAGTTTGAAATTCTTTTTCAGTTTCTGCAACATTTCCCAGAATTCCTTGCGGCTCACCGGATCGACACCTGTTGTAGGCTCGTCAAGAAAAAGCACATGGGGTGCGTGTATCAGGGCGCACGAAAGCGCGAGTTTCTGTTTCATGCCACCCGACAGTTTGCCGGCCTTGCGTTTCTTGAACGGTTCAATCTGACGGTATATGTCTTCTACCAAATGGTAGTTTTCTTCTATGGTGGTGTTGAATACAGTGGCAAAGAACGACAGGTTTTCCTCTACCGTCAGATCCTGATACAGAGAGAAGCGTCCCGGCATATATCCGATGTGCTGCCGTATCTTCTTGTAATCCTTCACCACATCAAGACCATCGACCACGGCGGTGCCGGAGTCTGCAAGGAGCAGGGTCGTGAGAATACGGAACAGCGAGGTCTTTCCGGCTCCGTCGGGGCCTATCAGTCCGAATATCTCACCTTCTCCGACATCGAAGGTAACTCCTTTCAGAGCCTTTACCCTTCCTTTGTCGTAGGACATCTTGAGGTTATCCACGCTTACTATTGCCATAGCCGGGAGATTTATAATTTTACATCGCCATACATTCCACGTTTGATAAGACCATCGTTGTGGACAGTTATCTTTATGGCATAGACGAGGTTAGAGCGTTCATCGCGCGTCTGGATAGTCTTGGGGGTAAATTCCGCCTCGCTGCTTATCCATGAAACCGTACCTTCATACTCCTTGCGCCCGTTCTCGCCCTGATCGGCATAGACTTTTACCTTCTGTCCGATTTTAAGACCGGTCAACTGGTCTGCGGTAACGTAAGCCCGCAGTTTCATGTCCGACACATCGGCCACTTTGAACAAGGCACGTCCCGGTACGGCAAATTCTCCTGCCTCGGCATATTTTGACAGGATAATGCCGTTGATAGGCGATGTTATCACAGCCTGCTGCATCATGTCATTTACCTGTCCTATCTGGGCGTCAAACCCTGCCGACTGACCGTCTATGCTCTGGTTTGCGGTGGATACCTGCTCGTTTGCAGCCGACAGTTGCTGTTGAAGGGTGGCAATCTGATAGCCAATGTCATCCACCTGTTTCTGAGTGGCGGCTCCATCTTTAAGCAGAGCCTTGAAACGTGCCTGTTCCGACTGGAGGTTGGCGATTTGCTGACGCAGTGCGGCAACCTGCGTGGCTGTATTGAGCCTGCGGCTTGTGGCAGCGTCCTTGCCGGCGTTGAGCTGCTGTTTCTTCAACACGAGCTGGGTCATGTCGAGTTCGCCGAGAGGCTGGTTGGCGGCGACGGTCTGTCCTTCCTCTACATTGAGCGACACGATTTCGCCGGTTCCTCTGGAGGAAACTATGACTTCGGTCGTTTCAAACACTCCTGATGCATCGTAATCGACATCTTTGTTCCCACAGGCAGTAAGCACCATTGCCGAAACTGCCGACATAAGGATTATTGACTTTTTCATATCGTTTGTATTTTTAATTGTTCGTAGTATATTTAAGGTCATAATTCTCTTTGAGCATCAATATGGTATGCGTTGAGAGGTCTATGCGCGACTGATTCTCGCGGGTAATCTCCTGTAGAAGATTGTTGGTGTCGATGATGCCGTGTTCAAGTTTTGATTCGGCTGCACGGCGCACATCGCTCCGCAACGATACTATCTCACGGTCATCCGCAATAAGCTGCCGGTATTTGACAATGCCGTCATTTTGCTGTATTTCGAGCAGATGATTGTTGAAAAGGAAAGTTTCCCGTGATGATTCCACCAAGTTGCGCCGGGTATTGAGTTTTGCCCGGTCGTTCTTCCGCGTATATAATGCGCCTATGTTCCATGACAGCCGGACACCGACCATTCCGTTGAGTTTCCATGTGCGGTTGAACATCGCGTCGAACTGGTCATAACCGGGATAACCGTAATATCCCTGTGCGAACACGCTCAGTTTCGGAAGCAACCGGGCGTTAAGCAGACTTTCCTGCGCGTTGGCGAGTTCTATCTGTGTGTCGAAAAGGTGGAGTTCCGGACGGTTGTTGCCCTGTGAGGACACTGCTACGTCCTGCGGCATCGCAAGGTCTGTGACCTCCTTGCCGATGAACACGGCAAGCATATCCGTGAGGCTTTTTCTTGACGAGGAGAGTTCAGTTGCCTGTTGCTCCGCCTTCAGTTTTTCAGCCATAACCGTATTGACATCGCTCTGCATTGCAATCCCGTGTGAAAGCATGGATTTCAGCTTGTCGAGATTGGACTGGAGCAACACTTGAAGATCCTTGTTCAACTGTATCTTCTCATCAAGGAGTAGAATACCGAAATAAAGGTCGTTTATCCGTTGACGGATTGCGTAGAGGTCAGTGGCGGTCTGTGCGGTCTGCACTTCTCCTTCAAGTCGTGCCACGTTCTTCTGCCCGCTTATCAGGCCGCAGTCATAGACAGTCTGGTTGATGTCGATGCCGATTCGGTATTGGTCTTTCCGCAATCCTTTTACATCATAACCCTGCTGTCCGAGCATTTTCTGCAACGGGTCGGGCAGTGTCATTACATCGCTCTGGTATGTTGCCTGCGCCATTGCCGAAATCTGCGGGAGCCATCCTTTCGAGATATTGCTCACCGTGTAGTCGGTGGTCTGCCTTATCAGGTCGTACTGTTTTATGAGCGGATAATTCTCCTGGGCCAGCCGCTGACACTCGTCCAGCGTGACCGTCTGTGCCTGCGCCAGTATCGGCAGGAGCATCAGAATAAAAAATGCTGTGATATGCTTCATATTATTATATGTTTTAGTTTCACACTGCAAAGTTAGGGCGACATTACGAGGTTATTATGTCAAAATTCGGACAATAATTCCTGATATTGTACGATTGCGTGTTTTTCTTGTGAATTGTTCCGGATTTTATGCCTAACTTTGCCGCAAAACAATACAAACACCATAATGAAAGCAGGCGTATTAAACGATTTCTCATTGCAGACGACCGATTTCAGCAGTCTTGAAAACCTGCCGGATCTGGCTTTCGTAAATGAGTATTTCGGCATGATACTGAATATCGGGCCATACCGCGACAATTTTATACGGGTCGGGCAACCTTACCGTTTTGTGGAAGGACGGATATTGTGGGTTACGGAGGGTAATGCCGATTTTGAACTGACACTGGAGGAATACCATATCGAGAAAGGTGACATCATATTGCTGGCTCCGGAAGCCATAATGGAGCTTAAATCGTGCAGTGACTCTTTCACAATGATGGGCATTATATATAAGGAGAATATACCCGTTGGTAAAAACCTTATAATCCATGCCGGAGAAAATGACTGGCACGAAACAGTCAGGCTCGCAAATATCCTGTGGGACATTGCTCGACACACCCCCTTCCGCCGCGAAACGGTCAGCCATATAGTGTCAGCAATAATAAGCGACATACAGGATATAAACCGCGCCGAGCAGGAACTGGCTCCCAAGAAAAGGAAGACCCGGCAGGAACTGGTGTTCAGCAAGTTCAAGAAACTGGTAAACGAACATTGCAGCCGACACCGGACTATCCCGTTTTATGCCGACGAACTTAACCTTACGCCACATTACCTGTCAAGTCTGATTGGAAAGATAAGCGGTCAGAGCGTGATGTATTGGATTAACCGCGCCACACTGATACAGGCGAAAGTATTGCTGAAAAACAAGGATATGCTTGTCAGCGAGGTTGCCGACCGCCTGAACTTTCCAAGCCAGACCGCTTTCGGGTACTTCTTCAAACGCGAAACCGGCATGACCCCAAGCGAATACCAGAAAGCCGACTAAAATCTTTTTGCCAACTGCTTAATTCTTGCGCAGTGCCGTGGACGAATTTCATCGCCGTAACTACGACCGCGCCGGGCGGCAATTTCGCCACCTCCTCTTTTGCTGCCTCCATGTTATCAACGGCTATCGGTTCGTAGCCGTGCTTGACAAGCAAGCCCGACATAAGCCGACGGTCGGATTCGGAGGCATCCACAATAAGGACTTTATTCATAACTCATAAATTATTGATTGTTCGTTTGCAAAGAAAGGCAGGAAATATCCCGCCTTTCTTGCTCTTGTCAGTTCGTAATATTATTCTGCTATTACTTCATTTTCAGATATTTTGCAATATTTTTACCGAGAGTATGCAAAGTTTCTCTGCCTTTTCCATCGGGAGCCATTTTTGATTTGCTTTCAAACATCAGATTCCAGTAATTGCTGCTGATTATGGGCATCTGACTGAACGCGAAATACTTTGCTATGCGATCAACCGCATTATTCCCTCCAGAATACATAAGACTTGCTACCGACGCGCCTATCTTACCGCCGAATGAATGGGCGTGAGTTTCACCGGCATAAAATACGCGGTCGAGTACAGCACATAATGCGCCGTTAGGATTTGAAAAATAGACAGGAGTTCCGATAACAACACCGTCACATTCCAGAATTGCATCTATGATGTCATTGCATGGGTCATCATTAAATATGCACCGCCCTGTCTTGGCGCACTTATTACAGTCTATGCAACCACGAATCGGTTTATTGCCAATCCATAGCCATTTTGTATCAACACCCTCGGTTTTAAGAGCGTCCTCTACAATACACAATGCCTTGTATGTCTCACCTTTGGGATGCGGACTCCCATTCAACATCAATATTTTCATGGTGCTATTTCAGTAAAGGTAGCTGATTGAGCATTTCTTTCAAGATTATGGCAGTGCGTGGCATTGGTTCCGCAACTGTCAGACCGACCAGATTCTTCTCTTTTGCCACATCATTTATTACGCGGACAACCTCTGCGATTTTCATACCGTCAGGCACCACTCCGACTGCGGCGACAATCTCATTCGGGTCAAGGACATCCATGTCAAAGTGTATGACGACATTGGATGCGCCGGTATTACGGAGCCATTCGATTACTTTTTCCGAGCCGGATACGGTTTCCTCAGGAGTAAGATGTTTGATTCCATATTCGTTCTGTCGTACCTTAATCTCATCCCTCTCCCAATCGCGCAGTCCTACAAAAAGGATTTTAGACGGGTCTATTTTCGCGGGGAGCTGACCGAGTATCTTTTTATCTCCATCTCCCATAAGGGCGGTTACGGCCATAGCATGATATGCCGGATAAACATCTCCCGGAAGTGTTATGTCGGGATGTGCGTCTATCCATATTACCGCAACATCGTCGGGATATTTCGAGGCGAGCCATGTGAACGGCACGACACTTACCGAACATTCACCTCCGAGTGTGACAATTCTGTCGGGCTTTTCTATGTCAAGAATATCAAGAGCCGCCCGTGTCTGTTGTGCTATCGCATCCCGGTCAAGCACACCGTCTGTCACAACCCGCTTGCATAATTCGGTCGATACGGGGACGGTCAGAGTTTTCTGCCCTGTGGAAGGTGCAAGAAAATCAAGGAGGTGCGCTCCAAGACAGTAACCCCGTGAGGCCTGTTCCGGGTCTTTTACCTCGGTAATCCATTTGGCGATGTCTCCGCCTTGCCACTGCGGATATATAAGCCGCAAAGTATTGTCCTGTGCCATAGTTATGTTGAATGTCATAGCCAGTAATATGGCTGTTGTTATTCTATTCAGATATTTCATTTTTGAGCGATTCATTCAAGTTTGAAACCAAGTTCAAGCGCAAGTTTCAATTCCTCGCACATATACCACATTTCCGTAATCATACCGTCTTCATCAAACTGTATGATCGCCACTTCATCCCATTCTATACGTTTTCCGGTAGCCGGTTTGCCGCAGAATGTTCCTTTGTGCAGGACAGAATAGTGGTATTGAGCCATTACTTTGTTTCCTTCGGCAACGATATTCTGCATCTCGACTTTCTGGTCTCCGAGAGCGGATGACAGCGGTGTCCAGCCCGTTTCCATCCATTGCAGGAAGTTGCCTCGCTGGGGAATCGGATCTCCGGTTGCCGCATACAAGGCGGCGAATCCGGCACGGTTAGTCACGCATCGGGGTGAAACCACCTTGCGGACATAATCAATATTACCTGAAGGGAGTGCCTCTGCAAGTAATTTGATTACAATTTCTTTCTTTTCGTTCAATTCCATAGAGTTACTGTTTTCGTTGTTATCTTTTTTGGCAGAACATCCTGCCATGAGAATGACGACAGCCGCGAGAGCCAACGCCTTACTCCATATTTTCAAATGAAAATCAACAGTCGGTTTCATATTCTTTGTTTTTATCCGGGTGCAAAATTAGTAGTTTCATTCGACAAACGCAATTACTGACAAATTATTCATATAGGGACAAATTTATCCCTATACATACTAAATTTGTTGGTATGGACTATTTTGATTACTTTTGCGGTAAAAAAAAGTTTTGGATAGTATGTACGAAAAGAAAATACCCTTCGACCTCAATTGCGATATAAAAATCACGATGGAGATTATCAGCGGAAAATGGAAATGCTGTATAATAAGCAGATTGCATGACCGCCCCATGCGTCCGAGTGAGATTCACCGTGAATTCCCTTCCGCCACACCCCGTGTGCTTAATCAGCAGTTGAAAGAACTGGAATATCACCGGATTATCAATAAGAAGATATACCCCACGTTGCCCCCTCATTCCGAGTATTCGCTGACTCCTGCAGGAGAATCCCTCCTGCCTATCATTGAGATGCTGCGAAAGTGGGGCGACGATTACCGTGACGAGTTCAAAGATATTCTGGGGGTTAAAGAATAAAATCCTATGATTACTATTTTTTAGTAATCATAGGATTTTCTCAAAGATGGTATCCGCTACAATCTCTGTTTTGCGGAGTATTGACAGTGTAAGGTATTTTGGGTTCCGCTACCATTGAATCTTTAGAGCCGATTGATTGGGGTGCATCGTCGGCACGGTTAACATATTGTGTCTGTTCATCACGTTTAATTTCCTCGCCGTCCTTTTCATCATGCTTGGGAGCAAGTTCGGCGGTGATTTTGCGGTCGAGGACGGCAAGTTCGGATTTCAACGCTTTCAGCTCATCTTCCTTGCCCCACGGCTTTGCGATGATGGCTTCGAGCAGCGGCACATCCTTTCGCATTTTCTCGGTGCGTTCCTCATACTGGCGTATGATTTCGGGGAGACGCTCCAGAGCGTTGACGAAGTTCATGCAGGCGGCTTTTGTATCGCTCATGGCGATAAAGCCGTTGTTGTATCGGTACTTGTACTCGCCCTCCACAACAAAGCGGTTCTGTATTGCCTCGATGCCGTCGGTTAGCGTTTTTTCGGAGGCAATGCTTATAGGAAAGCCATAGACCTCTCCGACACGGACATACTCGCCGTGGGTGTTTGTGCGTTGTGCCAAACCTTGCAGATGGATACCCATGTTCTGAATATCAGTGAACCTGCAACCGTCGAGGGTCAGACCGGGTAATGGATTACCATCATCATCTCGCCTTACGGCTGCCTGATACTTATCCAGATCCGACTGCATTTTCTGCATGGTAATCTCGTTCTTTCCAATGTCGTCGTTCAGAGAGCGCAGCTTATACTCGCTGTCAGCCTTTCCCTTGCCGTGCGCCTTACGCTCACTCTCCAGTGCGGCGATGCGCTTTTCAAGTTTCGCCTTCTCCAACAGGTCGGTATTCCCCGAAAGGATAGCCATATATTCCGAAAAGTTCATGCCGGTGTTCTCATCCATAGAGCCTTCATCAATGGTTCTCGCCCCAAGCGCGCCACGTTTCAACTGCGATATGAAGGTCTGCTTGCAGTGGAGAAGATTGAACTTGTAGGAATCAAGCGACCTCTCCACGGCATAGATTATCACATCAACCTTGTTGTCGTTGTAAAGCTTTGCAACCTCGTTGCCCCTGCGTATGGCACGGCCCTCGCGCTGCTCCAAGTCGCTGGGACGCCACGGCGTGTCAAGTTCATGGACCGCGACAGCCCTTTTCTGGGCATTTACGCCTGTTCCCAGCATGGATGTCGAGCCGAAAAGCACCCTCACGGTTCCCTCGTTCATAGCCTCTATAACGGCTTTCCGCGATTTCTCAGTCTTGCACTCCTGTATAAACCGGATTTCATGCGCCGGTATGCCGTAGTCCTCGACAAGTTTGCGCTTGATTTCACTGTAAACCGACCACTCACCGGGTTTGTATGTTCCCAAATCGCTGAAAACGAACTGTGAGCCTTTCTGCGCATCGAACTTACGGTAATACTCTGCTATCATACGGGCGCAATGCGAGGCTTTGTTGTCCGGGTGATCCTCATAGGAAGGGTCAATCATGCGCATATCAAGAGCCATCTTGCGGGCATAGTCCGTGGCGATGAGCATCTTTCCCTTTCGCTCCTTATCCGACAACGCGACGCGCCCCAGCAAAGTGGCGTCGCCGGTCTTGGCAAACTCCATCAGCTTCTGAATGAATACCTCCTGCTGTGGCGTTGGCGGTATATTGTGGAGTATCTCCCGTTTTTCAGGACGGTCAACACCCACATCCTCCGCCGTGCGGTAGTCCGTGATCTCATTGTAAAACGCCGCCAGTTCCGGCACCTTGATAAAGTACCTGAATCTGTCCTTTGCCACAATATTATTGGTAACATTGAACTCGAAATCGGTGGTTTTCTTCGCAAAGATTGCCGCCCATGCGTCGAAACATAGGATGTCCTGCCTTTCAAGTTCTTTCGGGCGCAGATACTTGAAAAGCAGATACAGCTCTGTCAACGAGTTGCTGATTGTGGTGCCGCTGAGGAAAGTGGCTCCCAAATCCCTGCCGTTGCGCTCCTGAATGGTGCGTATGGCGAAAAGGAGGTTGAGGGCGCGTTGGCTCCCGTCCGAGTTGCCCAGACCCGCGACACGGTTGTGGCGGGTGTTGAACATAAGGTTTTTGAACTGGTGCGATTCGTCCACAAAAATGTGGTCTATGCCCATCTGCCGGAAGTCAATCACATCGTCAGTGCGGTGGTCTATCTGATAGCGCACCGTCTCCAGCTTCGCCTCAAGGTTCTTCTTACGGGTCTCCAGCCCCCGGAGCATACCGCGCGACACATCCTTTCCCTGCTGACGGACTACATCAAGGTTTTCTTCGACGGTATTCAGCTCCGCCTCCAGTATCTCCTGCTGCAACTCCGGCGACTGCGGTATCTTGCCGAACTGGTCGTGCGACATTATTATGCAGTCATAGTCGTTGTTGCGGATGTTGTTGAAGAAACGGACACGGTTCTGCGCGGTGTAGCTTTTTTCATCGGCATACAGGATGCGGGCGTCGGGATAGGCAGTCTGATAGGTCATGGCTATGTCGGCGACATTGGCCTTCAGCCCGATAATCATCGGCTTATGCACCATGCCCAGACGCTTCATCTCGTGCGCGGCGATGCACATTATCAGGGTCTTGCCCGTACCTACCTGATGGTCGGCTATTCCGCCGCCGTTCTGTTTCAGCATCCATACGCAGTCCTTCTGCGAGGCATATATCGAATGTATGCCGTAACGGTCGGCCAGCATCTTCAGGTTGAGGCCGGGAAAAGTCTGGTGTGATCCGTCATACCTTGGTCGGACAAAACAGTTGAACTTGCGGTTATAAAGGTCAACAAGCCTCTCCTTGAACTCCGGGCTTTGCGCCTCCAGCCATTCGGTAAAGCCGTCTCGGATTTCTTCAATCTTGGAATTGGCGAGCTGTATAGCCTCGGAATCCGGCACCTTGATGTCGTTGCCGTGGTCGTCCTGGCCGATGCACTTCTTTATCTCCGGCACGGTGTTGTGCAGGGCGTGTTTCAACAGGCTCATGCCATTGTAGGAACGGTATTGACCTTCTACAAAAAATTCCTGCCGTATCTTCATGGTGTCATCCGAGTTTGTGGCGGAATAATCATCCAGAGAAGGCGAATAGGCAATCTTGATGTCAGTCTCATACAGATGGCTCATGTATGCGGAGTAGATGCCTGTGGGTATCCACCTCTCTCCGAAATTGAAGTCAAGTTCCTCGAAAGTGATCCTGCGGGGAACAGCATCCTTCAATGCCGAAAGGCTTTCGTCAATCCGGCTGTCATGGGCGTCGTGGTCTTTTATCCATTGTTCAATCATCTCCGCTTTCTTCACCACATTTCCGGCAACGAAGCGGTCGGAGGTCTCGTATTCCGACACAAGGGGATTGAAGTAGATATGACCCTTCAATTCTTCGGCGAGGCGGTTCTCATCCATATCCACGAGGGAGGACATATATCCGAGCCTCACATCGCCGTACTTGTTGAGCGACGCCGCCAACGCCTCCATCGGGGTATCGACCGAAGTCACCTCGTGGATATTGAAGGCGACTGGATGGTCGAAGATGTCGGCCTTGACAAACA
>CABUTY010000006.1 GCA_902494595.1 uncultured Porphyromonadaceae bacterium
ACATGTGATAGTGGCTTTCGACACTTGTTACAGCGGAGGTGCCGACAGAGGCGAGCAAACTGACAATCCCGATCCGGAAAGCGATGTGGAATGGTCAGAAACGACAAGAGGTACTGATGATGAGTTCCCGGTCAACAGTTCTGCGACAACATACCTACGCAGTATCACAAAGCCGTCTAACTACTCATCAAATGGAGGCAATATCACTATAATCAGTGCTTGTGAGAGTGATAAGAGGAACTATGAATGTAAGGAAAGGCATTCCGGCCGTAAATATGGCTCCCTTAGCTATTGTATCGGGAAAATGCTCGATAGAAATGTTCCGATGACTCAATGGGGAGATTATTTCCGGACAAAGAAATATAAAACTCTACGGATATTCCGTCCTTCGCAGAATCCGGTTGTAGAAATACATAAATAAGAAAAGACACAATCATTATCGGGTCCGCCTCAGATATGGGGTGGACTTTTTGCGTTTACCTTTTTCATTTTTTGGTATTACTCTATGCAAGACAAAAACGAAAAGATATGATAACTAAACAGGAATTCGATTTTGCCGCCAAGACAGTTGTCTCCAACTTCGCAGTGGCACTTCCTAAGATGATTAGCTATAAAAGCTACATTCAGAAATCCATCCTCGATATAGCGACCAACCGTGAACTTGAAGATGTGCGCGACTGCCGTATCAATCAAGGTATGATCGACAAGCTCTGCGGACTTGCTAAAAACGAGTGGATGCTTTCCTCAGACGCCCAGTCGCTTTACTGCTCGGCAATGGCTGTGGCAACAATAATCAAGGAATATGACTGGGGAACACAGTACCTCATAGGAGATGGCCTATGGGAAATCGCACAACGCATACAGAACGCATAAATATATAATCAATGAAAACTCGTAAATTCAATTTCACCGGGAGAATCAACGGTGTTAAAAAAGACCTTACCGTGAGTGCACCGGTTGAAAACGGAGGCGTCTATACCAATAAGTATTGTCCGCAGGACCTTCTAACCGGTGGTGTCAGCTTTGTAACGGCTGTAAATGGTGAGGTACTCGGAGAGTTTGTCACCGACTCTCAGAAGCAGATACTGGCTATGGAAGCCGCCGGGAAGCAGAGAACACTTCTGGATGTTCATGTCGCAGGACTTATGGCTGTCGTTATGGATCACCTTGCACGCTGCGGACGGTTGATTTTCGGCGACCTTCTCATCTATATGGACTGTTTCAGCCTTTTGCTGGAAGCCGATGGATTCCAAGAAGATGAAATTAAAGACATCTACCCTCGCGTGACACGCACAATCGTGGAACTCTATCCCGATTATATATTTAATACGACGGATCTTTCGCCATTCAAAGGTAGCCACTTCGACTTCGTGCTCTTCAATCTCGCCCATAAGTAAATCAGAAATTATGAAGAAGTTATTATCAATAGCTGCAACCATCATCGCCCTCATCTTTGTCTCATGTGCAGATTCAATCAGTGAGATAGAGAAAACCTATCAACGAGGCATCGAGAGAGCTGAATCTGCCCAATCTCCCGAAGAACTATCCCAAATCACCATTGATGTGCGTAATGAACTTATTAACGGTGCTAAAGGAATCGGCGGTGACAGGAAACTGAGCGAAGAAGAAATGCACCGATATTACAAGGCTCAGCATGAGTTTGAGCAAGCAATTGAGAATCGGCACTATCAGCTTACCGGTAATAGAGGCGTTTGGTGTGATGCCGAATGATTTACCTTTCTCAAATCTGAGTATATATAATCAAAGAAATCTAAAACTCAAAGACATGGAACTATCTCCAATGGACAAAATGATTATCCCCGGTTTGTTCTCGCCGCAGGAAAAACAGTCATTATACCAAGTTATGTGCGCAGTGCGCCAGATTGGTAATCATCACATGATGCAGAAGGAGAATCACATTCATGAAGTGATGGCAATAGCCGGTATCACATCTAACGACCAAATCCAATCGCGGACTTTAACCCAACCGCAGATGACCGGCATACTCAAGCGTATGGAAGATGGGAAAAAGCTTTACTTCGCCAAATTTGTTTCTATCACCGGACTCATCGGCGGTATCTCGGAAAAAGAGACAATGTTTATCAACTGGCTCTATTCAGAAATCAATGTGCCTACAGACTTCTAACTATGTTTACTCCACCCAAACCGCGTTTCCGGGACCATTTCCGTCAAGACCTCATCAACAATCTGATGAATAGGTCAAATCAAGGAACAATACAACTCTACAAACATCATGTTATAACGGAATGTGTAATGTACTCTTGCGATATGTGTCTGGAGTTTCAGCGCAAATCCGATGGTCTCTTGACTTCCGACTGGATTGAACATATCACGAAAGAAGTGGGTGAAGCTCTCAAAAGCATACTTCCACGAGACTTCAATGACGCTGACATCCATGTTGCAATCGAGAAGGTACAACAGCTTATGCGCTTTCCTGCCACAAATCTACAAGAAGAAGTTGACAGATACTATAACCGTATTTAATCTTACGATGAGATGAATCTTTTAATAAAAATCACACTGGCTTTTGCTTTAGCTGTAATTACATTTCAGCCGATGGCAGCCAAAACCAATGAGCCGTCATATAATTTCAGTCGAGCGCTTGAAGAAGCACAACGTGGCAACAAGCAGAGTGCAATGGAATACTTCAGCAAAGAAGTAGCCGACAATCCTAAGAATGGATATGCGTATATGGCGATGGCAGCATTCCATATGGATAATTCAGACTATGGCGAGGCTCGGAATGCAGTAGAGTCAGCGATGAAGTATCTACCTAAAAAAGATAAAGGGAGTCTCGCGCGTGTGCTTTTGCTTCGTGGTCAACTGCTCGTCATCGAATGCGACACTGTTGGCGCATATTGCGACATGGCAACCGCAATTAAACTTGATCCGACCGACGAAGAAGCTTATGAGAAACGAGCCCAGTTGCTATATGAACAGGGCCGTTACGATGATGCGGATACTGATTATCAAAAGATACTTGCACTCGATCCTGGTGGAGTGATGGGCAGAATGGGGCTTGGACGTAATTCGTATGCCCGTAAAGATTATGACAAAGCAATCGAACAATATAATCGCATCATAGCTCTTAATCCAGATTATTCTTCGGGGTATTCTTTCAGAGCAGAAGCTTATCTTGCTAAAGGAGAATATCTGAAAGCTATTGAAGACATTTGTAAGGCGCTAGAAATAGACAGCGATTCTAAAGCCCATTATCTTCTGTTTCAGTTCCCCGCAGATCAGCTTTCACTTATCGTAACTAAGTTAAAAGGACTTTCTGCAAAGCATCCCCATACAGGAGAATATGAATACTACACTGCGCAAGTTTACAATGATAAACGTATGTTCCTTGAGTCTAATGAGGCTCTTGAAAGGGCTTATAGCATTGATGCACGAAGTTTCCTTCTGGAAATGATTGCCGATAATTACTCGGAGATGGGTGACTATGCCAATGCCCTGAAGACAATAGATCGTTCTATCCAGATGAATCCGGATGATGACAATCTGATTGGTGAACGAGCGGACATTTTGGGAGAATCCGGCGATGTTGAAGGAGCCATATCCCAGTGGAGCGAATTCATAAAGAAAACTCCTGATTTCTATGGCGGATATTATAGGCGCGGATTTTTTGAAGACAATTCCGGGAAGACAGAAGAGGCACTTGCTGACTATGACATGGCGGTTATGTTATCTCCCCAATATGCTTATGCACATCTTGGCAGAGGTGATATGCTTGAAAAACTCGGTCGTCATGACGAAGCCATTATTGCTTATCAGAAAGTGGTTGAACTGGACACGATTCCTAATAATGAATCCTGTGCCATGTATGCTCTGTTGGCTTTAGACAGAAAAGATGATGCGATTGCCTTTATGGAAAAGGTCCTTGCCAACGACAGCATTAATCCTGGCAATTATTATGATGCGGCATGTTTCACGTGTCGCCTTGGAGATAGAGAGAAATCTTTAAAGTACCTAAGAACGGCTTTTGAAAAAGGTTTCAGACGGTTTGACCATGTACGACGTGATGATGACTTGGCGGATATACGGGGACTTTCTGAATTTGCAGAACTTATTTCAGAGTATGAATCCCAGCTTCCTTCACAGGAAGAAAGGCCATCAACAGTGGACGAGAATGATAGTAGCGATTCGACTGAAGCCGTCGAAATTCCGTTTACTCCTGCTGGCGGCGTAACTGAAGTAAGTTGCTCGATTAACGACCTACCATTGAAGTTCATCTTTGATACGGGTGCAAGCATAGTTTCTCTTTCAATGGTGGAAGCAAATTTTATGATGAAGAACGGTTATCTCAAACGAAGTGATGTTGTAGGCAGCGGCAATTTCTTTGATGCAAACGGCGACATCTCGGAAGGAACAGTTATCAACTTACGGGAGATTGACTTTGGCGGATTGAGACTTGATAATGTTCGTGCATCAGTCGTGAGAAATCAGAAAGCCCCTCTATTGCTTGGTCAGTCAGTTTTAGGTCGCCTTGGCAAGATTGAGATTGATAATCAGAACAAGAAACTTATAATAAAACCGAATAAATAACAATGGGACTATTCAGTAAGAAAAAAAGGGCTGTAATTGTGGAGGAATCCTCCACAGAACAGACAGAGTCAGCAGTCTGTAAGGATAATGCTCTTGGGGACGTGGCTCCGAAAAATGTCGGTAAACTTGATATGGTTATTGCCTTTGATACCACCGGATCCATGGCTCAATATATTGGTGCAGTACGAAAAGAGGTGTCGGAGTTGATCCCACAGCTATTCAAAGACAATGATGACTTACGCCTCGGCATCGTTGCATTCGGGGATTACTGCGATATGGATAATGCGCAGACTTTTGGCGACGCATACCAAAGCATACAGCCGACCTCCAATGAAAACGAGCTCATCAAGTTCGTTCTCAATTCAAAAGATACGTCCGGCGGAGATGGCCCCGAGTTCTATGAACTGGTCCTCCGAAAGATTGTGGAGGAAACGCAATGGCGAGAAAACTCCACACGCTCCATTCTTCTGATTGCGGACGCGGTACCCCACGAACTCGGTTATACCTATCAGGACTTTGTTATCGGTAATCAGATTGACTGGCGGGTAGAAGCTCGCAAAGCAGCCGATATGAAAATCAAGGTTGATACCGTAACAATCACCGGTGAGCAATGGTTTAAGGAACTATCCGCAATGACCAATGGTGTCAGTGTACCATTCAGAACCGGTTATAAGACGGCTGAACTCGTTCGGGCATCAGTAATGTCTCGTGGTTCTATGAAAGCACGATGCAACTTTGACGTGCTCATGGGAGCCTGCGACGATGATGAAATGAAAGAGGTGTATGCCTCTTATAAAAAAGAACAGGATTCATTTGACTCTTAATCCGATACATGCCATCAAGTAGTAAATGCGGCGAATTTTTTGATTTGTCGCATTTACTTTTTTTGCCTTCTGGGATTACCTGATGTAACGAAATAAAAACTCAAAAATGAAAAAGATTCTTTTAATCTTCATGCTCCTTATTGGAGCGATTGCAGCTCAAGCCCGAGAGCCTTACGGCGATTACATTTGCCGATATATAGTAGAAGGCGGCAGATATCATGTCATCAATAATCCCATTAAAATAACCCACTATGGGATTCAGGTAAAAAACACCAATGCCGGGACAAAGACGTGGCAGGCAAACTATCAGGGACCGATTAGATTAACAAATCGTGGTGGAAGTGAACGATTTCATAACTTCTATCTCACTAACCAGCATGTGGAGTTTTCTATCAGTGATCGCCCATGTGCCAACTATAACGGCAAGAATTACTATATCATCAATTTTGATGGACAATGGCAACTTGCCGAAGCAAGATAAAAAATCTAAAAGTTTGTTTACCATTTTGAGTTGTTTGGTAAATTAATATACCGGAACTTCAAATTTTCATAGAAATGGAAACAATAATCCCGTTTATTATTCCTGCTATTGTAGCATTCTGTATTTTTCTTCGAAGGATGGAAAGGAAGAAGGAGGAAGAACAGGAATTAGAAAACAAGTATCTTAACAGTCACTATGATGATGCTGTGAACCAGGTTTATGACGCAGCACGGGAATCAGCGGAACAGACGCATAAACAGATAGAAGATTCAATGAAAGGAGAGCAAGAAAACGAGCCCGACACCCTCGGCCTCATGTTCAGGACACTGAGCAATCTCGGTTGTCAGCCAAAGACGGATGATGACGGGTCTCTTAGAGTAGCTTATCAGGGAGAGAAATTCCACATGGAATTCTTTGGAAGGTATGTAAGGATATGGGATCCGATGTGGGCAGGGATAGAAGCTGATGACCCCAATATGCCTAAAATCCGTGAAGCTGTCAATGCCACCAACTATAATTTTGGAACGACAGTGGTTTTGGATAATCCCAATGAAAAAGGGGTTATCGCATTTCACACCATCAGCGACATCATGCTTCATCCAGCATGTCCCGACAACGAGCCTTATGTCAAGGCTGTTCTTGATTCATTCTTCGATGCGAAAGAGCAGGTGATTCGCAACTTTAAGCAAATCGACACTAAACAGATGGAAGCCCGGAAGACCCGTCGGCCGCTAGGCTTCACCACAAATACGGACTCTAACGAATAAAAAATCATGAAAACAAGCTTCTACTTTGTCCTTTGGATTTTGATATACCCAGTTCTCGGGCTATTCAACAACAGTTTCATCGACAATAACGCTTTCATTGTGGCTCTCGCCATCGTCTGGGGGCTATCATGGTTGCTCAATCGTATGATGCCTGACACTCTAACCTATGAACATGTTTCGCAGGTAGCCTCTATACTTGAAGATGTATATACGGGCAATGTGTCATCTTTTAAGAAGCGCCTTGTCCGAGAGTCAAACATTGAGACTCTCACTGCGATATATTTCATTGTAACAACAATCGTTATCTCGCTTGCCATATTCAAATTAGGAGTAAATGACTGGATAGCCTTGGTAATCTTCGGATTCTTTACATACGGAGCAATATCCCGAAGCATCTCACTTATACGGGCAAAGGCGGCACTCAAATCCAATCCGATACCTGAACAATGTATGGAGATTGCCGATGAGACATACAAACTTGATTATGCTTCGTATTACGATGCGCGTAATGGCGTTTCATACCAAGATATGTTCCCTCCGAAACCAAAATACTTCAAAACATTCAAGGCTTTTTCGGTAGTCATCTCTGCCATTGCGTCGTTACTTGGATTGCTCTACATCATTCTCGGTGTCTTAATAATGCTTTCTCAAACGACTCTCGAAGCCGGGGCCGTTGCCGGGATGTACTTCCTGTATGGCTCGATGGCTGCATACTTTGGAGTGAAAGATTTCGTATCTTGCCTTCATACAAAATCAAACACAATAACTAATAGCAAAGAACAGGCTGCATGAAAAAGATTATTATTGCAGTGATTATTACCATCACATCTATTGCAGTTATGGCAATTTATGCTCAGAAAGGCAAAATAGTAACCGTTGACGACGAGAGACTAATCAAATTGGAGTCACTTGCAGAGCAGGGAGACACTGCTGCCATGCACAGACTGATAGAGTTCTATGATAAGAATTCATCTGTATATGTTGAGGTGGAGGAAGTCATTGAACCTGATGGTACGGATTGGACTGCTGCGGAAGTTGATAGTCTCAACCTTGCAAATAAGAATAATGCCGAGATGACAAAACTGTATTCTGATCGACTGGATTATTGGCTTGAAAAAGGTATTGCAATGAACGATCCGGTGGCATTGGTTACAAAGGGTATGCGGTTGTATTATGAAGATGAAGTCAATGCTATTGTTTGTCTGTCTAAAGCTGCAGATACAGGAAATGCCCAAGCTGCGCTTTTCTGTGGGTCGGCCTGCTTGAATCAAGGAAAAGGGGAAGATGCGTTCAAATATCTGTCGATAGCATATAGATTAGGTGCGCCAAGTGCCGGCTGGCATCTTGCGATGTGTTATTCCGCAGGTATCGGCACTGAACCAAACCAAGAAAAAGCGATTGAAGTAATGCGCCACGCCGCCTTACTAAATTATCCCGAAGCTGTCTCCGAGATGCGACGTATCGAGTCAGACAATAAAATCTGGCAGCACAAAGCCGATAGCCTCGAAATAGATTTTCCTGATTTCCCTATAATCTCGCAATGATGAAAGTAGTGCAATATAAGAATACCTCACTATGTGCTAATAATTACCCTAAGGAGGAATTGGGACATAATTATGTTTCTAATACACGTTCAGATTTTGTCGGATTCTTCAATGTTCCAAAAAAATGTGTATTTTTGTGCGCAAAATTACGAATTGAAGAAAAAGAATATCTCGGCTAATAATCTGCGAGGAATGTGCTTGCCTATGTTGGCAGTGGCAAAAACAGGCAACTGACGGCGGTTAAAAATTCCTAACGGGAGCCAAAAATCCAAAATCCTTTTGCCGTCGCTTTCCGTCAACTTCCACTAAAGTACACGATTAGTACCCGCGCTCTCCCGAACCCCTCTGAAAATCACGAGGTTTGCCCAAATAAGAAAAAATTTGTAAATTCGCATTTGTTGCAACGTTGGACATGGAGACTCTTGAAACTTTCAGCCTTGAATTGATGATGACATATAAAGAGAGTTCCCGGCTTGAGATCAAGTCGGCTCGTGGCGGTCTGCCCAGCTCTTTATGGGAATCATATTTCTCTTTCGCCAATAGGGAGGGCGGCGTTGTCAGCACTACGCTGATTCTCGACTTTGAGTGGCGCCAGCCCGACATCGAGGCGATGAAACTTCTCTACGACTATCCCGATGAACTTATCAAGGTCGACAATGCCCAGGAAAGTGAGGTGGAAATGGGTAGTAACTTGGAGAGCTCACCAGTAAGTAAAGGAGAATGTGAACTAATTCACTATAAATCGCACAATAGTTCTCTGGAGAACCCGATGGATTCGCTATTGGGTTCATCAGAATTCGCCAGAAGTTCATAAGACAAAAAGGTTTTGATGTTGCCCAAATCGGACTCCAGATTAACTATGGATAAAATAGAGGACTTATTAGAAACTGTTTAAATTTATTACGAAAAAAATATTATGGAGGTTCTTTCGGGAATTTTGAGGGCCTTTCTGGCCACTTTCGCCAAGTTTCGGCAGTCGAAACCGAAAGGATTCTCCTTTCTCAACTCGCGGAATCAGCTCAAAAATGCCTCTCAAACTTCCTCGAAAATAAAATTAAACAGTTTCTTAAACATGACCAAGAGGAGTGTCCAAAATATTACTAATCGAATGCGACAATCGAGCATTCTTTCCCGGAAGGCTCAACCAAAACCGGTGAGTGGAGTGTGAAAGATATAAGATAATCCAAGGTATTTCAACAACTTACCGGCCACAGTGCGATTTAACATCTTAGGTGTTGGGTAAAGAGCAAAAAACAATAATTTGAACGACTATAACGGCATATTTGGCAGTTTTCATCCTCTTTCTCATTCTGAAATAAGGGGGAACGCTATTGTCGTTTCGCTTTATATGGCTATGTTGCCGGTTATTATAGGAGGGGTTGCCTTGGCCGTAAAGAGCGGAAATATATGGTTCGGAGCGTTTGCAGGCGTGATATGGCTGTGCCTGGTTATTTTTGTGACGAAATGCCGAAGACGACGCTATGTGTCGAGGTTTGGCAACCAATATAATGCCATGCGTTTGCTTGTATGCGGTTTTCTTGTCTATACCGGTGTAGCCTGGCGAGGCTTGCTCGGGATTTATAATCAGCTTGGACTTAATGTTGCTCTTTCGGCTTTCGGCCTGTGGATTACAGGCATTTCTATTTTAATCACATTGATTTCCAACCTTACTCTTTATCGTATCAGGGATGTGCAAGTGGCCGACCTTGTCGGCGTTATAGAGACTTTCGCTTTGGTTATCTTTATAGGCTCGATAATGTTTTTATTTCTTTACACGTGATTCCGTTATTGATAAAAGGAAGTATGTGGCAAATAGTATTATCGGAATAAAAAATAAACGATGATTATGGATAAGAGTGAAGATAAGGTGCGCGGCGCATCCGGCCTTACCGATGATGATCTGGAATTTTATTTGGATTCTCAAGACAGGATGAAGGTGAATTCGCCCCACGTGGTGCCAGTAAGAGAACCGGAAGCCTCTATATCCGATGATGATCCCATAATAGCCAAGGCGTTGACCAGCTGTGGTCAAAGTCCGGACCTGCGTCATGATTGGCAGTTTGTCGTGTGTTATAATCAGGTTGCTCAAGGTCCGGGACTTCATTGGGCTCCGGAGCGTCGTGTAAGATTCACATTGCAGACTATGAATCGAATGGGGGCCTTGGAAGCGGAGCAAGAACGCCGGTCGCCCGTTCGATCCGTCTCCGATATTCTCCCTTTACGGCAATCCCAGACCAGACCGGAGGTGTCGGCTACGTCGGATATTGCTGTTTTCGGTTATCATCATCTCGACAGACATGAGATTATCGATAATCTGATAATTGTGGGAGGGATCGTCGGAATCACGCTGCTGGCGGCCGGAGCGACATTTCTCTGTTTGGTGCTCGATATTCCAAAAGCGTCGGCGCCCGCGGGAGCGATATCTTTGGCAGCCGTCATAGCTGCCGTAGCGCGTTTTGCGAGCAAATGGCATCAGCGCTTCTCATTCAGGTATCGCATGGTGCGGCTGGCTGTATGTATGGCTCTTCTTTTCAGCACGGCGGCATGGCATGTGGCACATGGCGCATGGCATTTAATCTGTTTGGTAGCTAAAACCACCATAGATATCCCGGAGTTTGGAATGTGGATGTTCGGAGTCTTGGCAGCCCTATCCTTATTGTCGCACCTTATGCTTTGCCGTACATATAGGCCTGACCATGGCCGTATTCTCGGCTGGATTGAAGCCTTGGCTTTCACCTTTGCCATAGGAGCCTTCCTATTCTGCGCCATCCACAAACCATAGACTTCACGTTATGATCATTAAGAGCACGCTCTCAACAACTTATATAATGACTGTTGATTATGACTAAGATAGAAAAATATAGGCCGATAGTAGCCGATATTTTACTTGATCGAAAGGTACGAGGCAATGGTGCGGTATTGATTGAGTATGCTTATTGCCGCAAAGAGGGTGTATATGTAGTTCCTGTAAGGGCGATTAAAGATTGAGACCGATGGGCATATGCGGTAAATATGGGTGGCTGCCGGTGACGGAGATTGCCGGGGATGTTGTGGCGTCGCTTGCGTCGGTTCCGCGGCTGGTTGTAACGGCGCCTCCGGGTGCCGGCAAGTCGACACTCCTGCCTCTTGCCATGCTCGAAGAGCTGCCTGAGGGTAAGATCATCATGCTTGAGCCGCGACGCATCGCCGCCCGGCAGGTGGCAGAACGAATGGCCGCGATGCTCGGCGAAAAATGCGGCGACAGGGTAGGCTATCGCATTCGTTTTGAATCGAAGGTATCCCTGAATACCCGTATAGAGGTCGTCACAGAGGGTATTCTGGAACGTATGCTCGTGGCCGATCCTACTCTTGAAGGGGTGAGTATGGTGATTTTCGACGAGTTTCACGAACGCAGCCTTGCCTCCGACATGGCTCTGGCCCTGGCCATGGAGGCACAGGAAGTGGTGCGACCCGACCTGCGCATCGTCATAATGTCGGCCACCATCGATGCCTCCGGACTTTGTCGCCGTATCTGTGCCCCACATCTCCATAGTCCCGGCCGGATGCACGATGTGGAGATTGTCTACGGCGAAGATTACGACATGCGCGACTGTGCGGCGGTAACGGCCCGTGCCGTGAGCCGCGCATATCGCGAGCAGACAGGCGACATATTGGCCTTCCTGCCCGGCCAGGGAGAGATTGCCCGTTGTTCCGCATTACTGCAGACAGCATTTCCCGACACCGATATTCTGCCGCTTTACGGCATGTTGTCGCCGGAAAAGCAGCGGGAGGCGTTGACGCCCTCCATGGCCGGGCGTCGCCGTATAGTGTTGGCTACTCCGGTGGCGGAGACGTCGCTGACCATCGAGGGGATGAGCTGCGTGGTGGATTCGGGACTTTGCCGTACGATGCGTTACGAGCCAGCCAGCGGGTTGAGCCGGCTTGTCACGGTGCCGGTGTCGCTTGACATGGCGGCACAGCGGACAGGCCGTGCCGGACGTCTCGGACCGGGAGTGTGTTACAGGTTATGGTCCAAGGCAGCAGAGCACCGGATGCGTGAATGCCGAGAGCCGGAGATAGTTACTGCCGACCTGGCACCGGCGCTTCTCGGCATAGCGGCATGGGGAGAGAGCGAGCCGGGACGTCTGCCATGGGTCACACCTCCTCCAGCGGCACACTGGGCGCAGGCCGCCTCTGTGTTGCGAAGTCTGGGTGCCCTGGATGCCAAAGGACGCATTACGGCCGTGGGCAAGAAACTCTCGTCGCTGCCATGTCACCCCCGTATAGCGCGTATGCTTGCCGACGCCGGCGACGAGAGAAAGGCTGCTCTCGGCTGCGATATCGCCGCAATACTTGAGGAGAAAGACCCCGTGGAAAATACAGAGGATGCCGACATATGCACCCGTATAGATATCCTCCGTCAGGAACGGCGCGGAAAAGTGTCGGGACGCTGGCGAAGGATTGCCGACATTGCAGCCCAATACCGTCGTCTTGTCCGTTGTGGCGAGGATAACGCTCCATGCAGCAATGCGCAGGCCGGAAGCCTAATAGCATCGGCATACCCGGAGAAGGTGGCCATGCGTGATGGCAATGACAGATACCGCATGGCCGGAGGCGAGTATGTTACCATCGGCGACGCCGACCCTTTGGGATGCAATGAGTTTCTGGCAGTGTCCACGGCATCGAAACGGGTGTTTTTAGCGGCTCCTCTCGACAGGGAGAGTGTTGCTGCGATGGGCCGCTGGGTGGAGAATGCAGGATGGGACAACCGTCAGGGGCGTGTTGTGGCACGACAGGAACTGCGTGTGGGCTCGCTCGTGGTCGACACCCGGCAGATCGAGGGCTTCAGCGCCGAGGCCGTGGCGCAGGCTGTCTGTGAGGCTGCGCCGAAGTATGGGCTGTCGATGTTCGATTTCAACGATGATGTGCAACGGCTGCAGATTCGGGTGGCCACAGTAGCCGACTGGCATCCGGAGCTGGGGCTGCCGGCGGTGGATACGGAGACATTGCTGGCGAATGCTGCCGACTGGCTGCCGATGTACATAGGCAAAGCGACGACAGTCCAGGAGTTGCGCAAGATCGACATGTGTGCGGTGATATGGGGCATCGTGGGCTATGAAGGGGAGAGGAATATAGAGCGGCTGGCGCCGTCGCGGCTGCAATTGCCGAGTGGCCGACATGCGCAGATTGACTACCGCCGGGGAGCCTCCGCGCCGGTGGTGAGGGCGCGGCTGCAGGATTGTTTCGGCATGAGGCAGACACCATGCCTCGACGACGGACAACGGCCCGTATTGATGGAGCTTCTGTCGCCCGGCTACAAACCCGTGCAGCTCACGCAGGACATGGAAGGTTTCTGGCGCACCACCTACTTTGAAATCCGCAAGGAACTCCGCCGCCGTTATCCCAAGCACGCGTGGCCCGAGGACGTATGATATTGGACAAGGCTTTTTCATACCCTGTTATTTTGGAATCACAGAACTGACAGTTCTGTGAGCTCTCGGTGCAGTTCAGGTTTAGTTCTGTGATTCCCAAAACGCGTCCGAATGTTGTGAGAAGCAAAATTGTAAATGCACCGCAAAAAACTTAATCTGATTCAGCGGATTTTGGTAGAATCGTTATGATTGATTAAATTTGCAGAGAATGTTTAAAACAACGGCATCATGAAAAAAATTCTGTATTTTATGGTTTTCATCGCGGCGCTGACAGTGTCTGTTCAGGCGTTGGGCGATGAATATTACAGGCGTCCCGGTACGGGCGGCTATGGCATAAACAATGAGAAGATGGAATGCCCCAATTGCGGCAAAATGATCAGCGTCACGGATTCCCATATGTGCCGCAAGGCCTCTTCAAGCTCTTCATCTTCGTCATCTTCTTCCGGCTATTATGACGGCTCTTCGGATGTCACGGATGCGGATATAGCTGCCCTGCAGGCAAAATATCCCGATCTGCTGTCGAATCAGACAAGTTTTGCTCCCTTTAACTATTCTTCCATGACAGGCAACGGGGAAGATGTGGATCAGGAATCGGATTATAGCAGTTTCGGCGCAATCGAGAGGGCTAAGGAATACTCCCGACGCGACAAGAAATTCAACACATTTCTGGTCATAGCGGGAATCACGGCTGCAGGCTGGTGGTTCTATCGCCGCAGAAGAAAAGCTTAAAAACTGTACCAGTTACTAAGAACGCGCTCTCAGAGCGCGTTCTTGCTGTTCTTGGTGAGTATGTCGACGAACGACTTTGGCAGTCGCACGTTGTAAAGGTCAAGGGCATCGGTGAACAGAGGAGCTATCTGTTGGTCGGTAAAGCCGGCTATGCCGCAGCCTATGCGAGTGACGTAGAAGGTTGTCTGGTCCCATTCGCGGGCCAGGGCTATGAATTCGTCGACATATGGCTTTATGGTATCTACGCCACCCTGCATTGTAGGGATGGCGTACGACTGCCCCTGTATACCTACACCTTGGCCCCATATGGCGCCGAAGTGTTCATAGGCGGTGCGAGCCGCTCCTCCGGAGTGTTGGCCTGCAAGGTTGCTGCCGAATACGAAGACCTCGTCAGGCCCCAGATGCGTGATGTGTTCAGGTGTATATTCCATAATGCCTTATTATTCTTCAGGTTCGATATTGTCGCGTTCGGCCTTATAGGAGTCGAAAACGCCTCTAAGCTCTGCATCGGTGCATTCTTCCATCATGGAATCGAAATGCATACGAGCCTTCATGGTGCCTCTTGAGGATACGGCGGCTTCAACGAGAGTGGCTGTCTTGTGGCCGCTCTTGAAGGGCACGCTAACACCGTTGGTAAGCTTTGACAGCTCCTTGA
>CABUTY010000007.1 GCA_902494595.1 uncultured Porphyromonadaceae bacterium
CCGCTGAGCACGCTGATGCCGATGATTTTGTCGTTGGCTACGGTGAGCTTGATGGCCTCGGCGCCGTCGTAATAGAGAATGCCCTTATCGGGGCCGAACCATTGAACCTTGTTGTAGAGGTCGGCCACACGACCGGGCATAGCCTTGACGTTAATGCCGAGTTTCACGGGACCTACGCCGTCGCGGTTGATAATCCAGCTGTCGTTTTCGTTGGCGAGGGAATTAGCCACGGGGTTGAAGATACCGGCTGATTTGCCTGGCTGAGCCTTTCCGTTGACGATAGCGCTGCGGCTACCCTCGGCTTTGCTTTCGTCGGCGGGAGCGGGAGGAGCCGTTATCGTGACAGTGGAAGCACCCATGATGCTTACGTTCTCCAGCAGATAAGTATAGTCGCGGGGCTTTGTCTCGCCGGGGGCCATTGCCGTGGAGCGGAGCACGAATTTGCCAAGAGATGTTACCGATTCGGGGATGCCCAGGATGTCGACGCTACCGCGCAGAGCCTGGCCGGAGGGGAGGGTGGTGGTGAGCGAGCCATCGCCGCTGGCGTCGCCAATCACTATCTTGGCAACTTCATATTTAGTGCCGTCGGGGCCTATGGCCTCGATGGCATAGTCGCCTTTGTTGCTGAGCACTACGTCGGTGAGGGGGTGTGAGAGCTGGTTGGCATACTGGAAACTGACGGTCACCTTGTCGCCGTTGCGTTTTGCGCCCATCATCACGAAAGCGATGTCAGCGTGGTCGCCATAGGCAGTCATTGTCATGTCGCCCATCTTGAAGCTGCCGAGGTTGTTGCCGTAGTCCTGGGCTGCCGCGCCAAAGGCGCTGGCCAGCAGCACGCCGCTGAGAGCCATGACCTTAATTCTGTCTGTAATCATAAGTAAATGTTCAAAATTATTTGTCATAGATAGTAATACCGCAGAGGGTTCTGACGGTCGTCGAGTTCGAATACGAGGGGAGAGCCGGTGGGTATTTCAAGGTTCAGCGCCTCGTCGGGTTTTAGTTTGCGGAGCATCATGACGAGAGCCCGCAGACTGTTGCCGTGCGCCACCACAAGGACATCGCCGTAATGGTGAAGGGCGGGTATGATTCTTTCTTCCCAGACGCAGCGTACTCTTTCGATGGTTGTCTTGAGGCTTTCGGCAGCGGGGAGTTCGTCGGCGCTTAGAGAGGCGTATCTGGGGTCGTTGGCGGGATGTCTGGGGTCGTCGGGGCTCAGTGCCGGAGGCATCACATCGAAGCCCCGCCGCCACATGTGCACCTGTTCGTCGCCATATTTACGGGCGGTGTCGGCCTTGTCGAGGCCCTGCAGCGCACCGTAATGGCGTTCGTTGAGATGCCAGTCCTTTACCACGGGAACCCACTCACGGTCGAGTTCCGCCGTGCACAGCTCCAGGGTATGTATGGCGCGTTTAAGATAGGATGTGAAATAATAGTCGGGCTTCAGACCGGCAGCTTTCATCTTGCGGCCGGCCTCCCGGGCTTCTTCCACACCACGCGCGCTCAGTTCGACATCGGTCCAGCCCGTGAACAGATTCTTCAGGTTCCATTCGCTCTGACCATGCCGCAGCAATATGAGGTGTCGCATGTTTTTATCGTTTGTTCATTATATATTACTCATCGGAGGCATGTTTTATTTTGATTTTTTTTGAAATTGCTGAAACTTTCCGGAACAGGGTGCGTCTAAAAAGTAAGTCATGAAAATTATTACGCATTATAATAGCTTTGAGGCTTTGCATTATCGGCGGCATTATTTCGCCGCATTTACCTCTCTTCTTCAGTCATGTAGCTCGCTACATTCCTTCATCATAGAGGAAAAATCGGCTGAAATAATGCTCCCCGATAATGCAAAATAATTTCCACGACTTACTTTAAGGTGAATATGGACAATAACAACAAGGACATAAGAGAGGAGGATGCACAACGGGCGTTTGCCGGGTTGGTGGAGCGCTATTCGGGTGTCATCTCCAAGGTATGCTATATGTATGCGGAGAGTGCCGGGGAGGCGGCCGACATGCGTCAGGACATACTTCTGAATCTGTGGAAGAGCCGCGACTCGTTCAGGGGAGAGGCCAATATGTCGACATGGATTCACCGGGTATGTATCAACACCTGCATCTCCTATATCCGTAAGGAGAAGAAGCATCGGGCGGCCGGAGGGCCGGAACTTATGGATCTTATACCGGATACGGTCCCTGACCGCAGAGAGATGCTCCGCCAGATGCACGACCTCATACGCAGGCTCAAGACCCGCGAGAGGGCATTGATACTTCTCTGGCTCGAGGATTTCAATTACGACGAGATTGCGGAAGTGGTAGGCGTGGGGCGCAACACGGTGGCCACTTCCCTCCGAAGAATAAAACAGAAACTCATGGAAATGGCTAAAGACTGATATGAATATAGAAGAGTTCAAAGAGATATGGCGTAATACGGAAGTGCATGCCGACGCTGGAGCTTCCGACGTGATGCGCGGCATGGAGAAGGGGAATATGAAGACATCGCTGGAAAAGCTTGCCGACTATTACCGGCGGTTTGCGATACTGGCGGGCATAATGCTGGTGAATCCATGGATATTCACGATGATGTCCCGCGACGGGATAATGCGGTTCACATGGGCGTTGCCGATACTGTGGGTTTCGCTCTTTGCTGTGAGCATGACGATAGATGTGACGTTGTGGCGCCGTATAAAGGCGATACATGTATGCGACATGAACGTTACGGAGGTTGCTGTCAGGGCACGCAGATGCCGTAAGCTGCATCTGCTGTCGGAGGTGGTGATGGCGCCGCTTGCCGTGGCCTTCCTGATAGTGATGGGTTTCGCCGCCGATGATGTCTATATGCTGGCCGGAATGCTCGCCGGCGGAATCTTAGGCCTTATTGTCGGGCTGAATATCATGTTCAGGATGCTGAAACTTTACCGGGACGTGATCAACGACGGCAACGACATCATAGAGGATGCCGGGGAATAAGTAATGAAGTTGTTTCGACTAATTTACGTTTAATAATAAATCATAAAAAAGGTTACACTTTATGGTAACCGTTAGCTCGGCGACCGTATGGGAGCCAATCTTTATCAATATTTTGGGCATCTTCGGCCGCTTAAATCGGGACCAATCGAGAGGTTGCTCCCTCATAAACCGGTCAAATCTGCTCCGAAATATTAATAAATCTTACCATAAAAATTAGTCGAAACAACTTCAATGACAAACAGACAAACCGAACAAACGTAAAATGGAAAATATGAGACTGAAAAAATTATTGGTGGCGATAGCCATGACAGGTGTATTCGCCGGGGCACAGGCCCAGATGTATTGGAAAGTTACGGAGCCGGAGACAGGGACGACATCGTACATGCTCGGCACGCATCATTTCGCGCCGGTGTCGTTTCTCGACAATCTGGCGGGTCTTGACAGTGCGCTTAGCAAGTGCGGGAAGCTCTATGGGGAGATCATCATGGCCGACGTGATGAAGCCGGAGTACATGATGCAGATGCAGCAGCAGATGATGGCGCCTGCCGACAGCACGCTCGACAAGCTGTTGGGCGCCGAGCAGCTCGACAGTCTGAAGGCGGTATGGAAGGAGTATGGTAATCCGCAGTTGCCGGAGCAGGTTCTGCCGATGCTCAAGCCGGCGGCCATAGGCACCCAGTTGGCGGCTTTCATGGCTGCGAAGGTGTTCCCGAGCGTCGACTTCACCAATGGCATCGACCAGGCCATGCAGACACGCGCCCAGAACATGGGCAAGCCTGTGGATGCTTTTGAGACCGCCGACTACCAGCTGCAGGTACTCTTCGGCAAGTCTATAGCCGACCAGGCCGAGGAACTCATGAAGACGGTGCGCGACGTCAAGGGTACGGCCGACAAGATGAAGAAGCTGACGGATGCATATATGAGTCAGGACTTCGGGACGCTCACGGAGATGTTCGAGGATGCGTATGCCGAGGATCCGGCAGGCACGGAGACGCTGATTTACGGCCGCAACGACCGGTGGGTAGAGCGTCTTGACAAGGAGATGCGCACCACGCCCTTGTTTGTGGTTGTGGGAGCCGGTCATCTTGTGGGCGACCGGGGGCTGGTGACGGCGCTGCGCAACCTCGGATTCAAGGTGGAGCCGGCAAATTAATCTACGATTTCCTGCGGGAATCGAATACATGGTTGCGGCGTGCGTAGGCGATGCCGGCAATACAATGGCGGAGGTATTGGAAGAAATTCCAGTATCCCCGCTTTTGCTGTCGCCAGGCATGTACGAGTAGACGTGCAGGCCAGGTGTGTGGATGTGCGTGGGTCATTATGGCACCCTGGGTCATGACGAAATATGGCTCGCGGGAATCCCGGTCAGTTGTGGTGGAATGGTCATGCGCCCCTATCGTGACGGGAATGACCATCATTTTCAGATGCGCCACTTCAGCATCCCGTACAAAGACATTCTCTTCGCCGCAGCGTAGCACCGGTGTGCCTATGGAAATGTTCTCATTGAACCATATGCCGGCCTTTTTGACGGCTTGAGGGCGGAAGACTATTTCAAAGGCGGTGACATAGTAGCCTTTGGGGGCTTCTCTGAAAGGAACGGGAGCGGCGGGATATGGTTTGATGAAAGAATGGTTCCGGGTATACCGGCAGAGAAGAATATCGGCATCGGGCAGCGTGTGGGCGTACTCCAACAGAAGCCGGCGGCCGTCGGCGTCATAGTCTACGTCATCGTCGCCCATCAGAGCGAGAGGAGCGGTGGCGGCCTCGATGGCCCGGTTGCGGTTGCGGGAGACACCGCGGCTGCTGTCGGTATATACCTTGAAGTCGCTGCGTGCTGCCAGACATTCGGGAACGGGCAGCTCGCTGTCGGGCAGCTGCCACAGCACCACATATTCCACGCCTTCCATCTCGGGATGACATGACTTGACAACGCGCTCCATGCCCTCCTCGCCGAATGTGCATAAAAGCACCTGAAGCTTTATCTTTCCATCATGGTCCATAACCAATTCCTTTCATGCTGAAAACGTTCATTTCAGCATGAAATTTTATTCTGATGAAGTAATAAGATGAAGTAATAAATGGTATTGAAACTGTTTCGCTTTGGCAGTATTTGGGGAATCACAAAACAGCCCGGAGCTGCACTGAGAGTTCACGGAATTTTGTGCCATACTAATTATCAGAGATTCACAGAAGCGGCAGATAGGAGATAATTTTGAATTTGTGAATGCCCGCATCGCTCCCTCCTCGGCTCGAAAAATCTGCTCGAAAGGAGCCGCCCCTACGGCTCCGAAATTTTTTTAAGGAACGCGCTCTTATATATCTTAGTGCAAAAAATTCAATATATGTCAACTATAACAAAGCGATTCACAACATACAGGGATGGAGAGTGGAAAGATACAGGTAGCAGTGAGATGGAGCCGGCCGGCGGAGGGCTGACGGTGAACGAAATGGTAACCTATACTAATGGCCTTATAGAGGATCTGCGCTGCATAGGGAAGCATGCGATGGCGCGGAGATACCGGCTGACATTGGCAAGCCTTATAAGATTCATGAGAGAGACTGATGTGAGGCCCGAGGTAATCACCACTACGTTTATCGACGGTTACGAGGAGTCGATGCGCAAGCGGGGACTCTGCCGCAACACTACCTCTTTCTACATGAGAAATCTGCGGTCAATCATCAACCGGGCCTCGGACGTCGGCTATGATGTGCCGCGCAATCTGTTCAGACATGTCTACATGGGCATCGACAGGACGGTAAAGAGGTCGGTGACGCTAAAGACGATGTGCAGCATCAGAGACCTGGATTTGTCCGGGTATCCACATCTGGATTTCGCCAGGAATGTCTTCATGTTTGCATTCTATATGCGGGGAATGTCGTTTGTGGACATGGCGTTTCTTAAGAAAAGCGACATGAGCCATGGCATCATCTCCTATTCGCGCCGGAAGACGAGCCAGCAGATACGTGTGAGGGTAGAGGCACAGACCCGCGAAGTGATGGTAAGGCTTGGCGAGAGCGGTACGCGGTATCTGTTGCCGCTGATAGAAAAGGATGGGAGGGAAGGCTATGAGGAGTACAGAAGCGTATACCACCGCATCAACCGGAATCTGAAGAAAGTAGGGGAGATGCTTGGACTTGACGCGAAGCTGACACTGTACGTGGCTCGACATACATGGGCGAGCATAGCCTACCGCAACAATGTGCCGGTGTCGATAATCAGTAAGGCCATGGGTCATGACTCGGAGACCACGACACATATCTATCTGAGCTCGATAGACACGGCGGCGGTTGACAGCGCCAACAGTAGAATAATCGCACTTATGCAAGGCAAAAGCGGCAAATAGGTCGCTATTTGCCTAAAGAAAGTGATAAGTATAACTCTCTTTCTAAGAGACTGACATTTTTCGGGCGCAAAATTACAAATTTTATCGGAAACAACAATCTGCCGTTAACATATATTTTGGCATAGTTAACATTATTTTGCATAAGTCGGGCTGAATAGCGCCTGGCCGGCGTGATTCAGAGAGTTACGGTGTCAGTCTCTTAGAAAGAAACTGATAGACAACAACAACAACCTACTGTGGAAAGGAGGAGATAATCCAGACCTCCGCCACAGAAAGGACCGATTAAGGTCGAAACATTAAATTATTTGGGTAAGCTCGTAACTGCTTGAGAATCAGATGGTTCTGAAATCAAGCAGGACTTGAAGAATTGTCTTCACCCAAAGATTATGGTCAATATGAGGACTGATAAGAAATGGTTCGCGATGCGCGATCTGTCGCGTCGGAACGCCAAGCGGATGGCTCATCATGAGTTGCGTGACGCAGGTCTTGAGGTATTCACGCCCATGACCGAGATGTTGCTTACAATCCGTGGAAAGAAGCACAGGTGTGAAGTGCCTGTGATACAGGATCTCCTCTTCGTCTACGAGTCCAAGGAGAATCTGGATCCTTATGTGGCACGGTTCTCAACGTTGCAGTACAGGTATGTGCTCGGTCGGAGAGCCAGCGAGCCGGCAGTGGTCAGGGATGATGAGATGAGACGGTTCATAATGGCTGTCAGCAGCACGGAGAATCCGAAGTATTTCATGCCCGGAGAGCTTACCCGCCGAATGTACGGCAAAAAGGTCAGGATTATAGGAGGCGCCCTCGACAAGTACGAGGGAAGGCTTCTGTCGATAAGGGGAATGCGTACCAAAAGGCTTATAGTGGAAATCCCCAACTGTGTGACGGCGGCCGTGGAGGTAGCGCCACAGTACATACAGTTTGTCTGAACAAGCCATTGAACCCACCAGTAAAATGAAGATAAGAAAAGTGTTAGAAGCGGCGGCGCTGACGTTGCTGCTGACGGCCACGTCGTGCACCGGCATACAGGACATAACCTATATGCAGGATGCAGTATATGGCCGGGAAGAAATAGTGACGGAGAGCCGTCCGATACGCGTGCAGCCGCACGACAAGATATCTATTGTGGTGTCGTGCAAGGAGCCGGAGCTCGCACGCCTTTTCAATCTGGTCCAGACCACCAACCTCGTAGGGCAGGATGGGGAACAGAAATCGCAGTCGCAGGGGCATGTGTCGGTGTATACGGTCGACGATAAGGGCGACATAGAGTTTCCGGTGCTTGGTAAAGTGCATATCGCTGGCCTGACACGAGATGAGATAAGCGGAAAACTCTCCGAAGAGCTCATCAAGGGGAAATGGGTCAGCGACCCGGTGGTGACTGTGGAGTATGCCAACCTGCATTTCTCGGTGGTGGGAGAGGTAAAGGCACCGGGTACATACGCGATAACCAACGACAGGATTACGCTTCTGGAGGCCATATCGCGGGCCGGCGACCTCACGCCATACGGCGAAAGGGAGGTGACCGTAATCAGGGAAAAGGATGGCAAGAGGATAAAATATCTTGTAGACCTGCGGGATAACAGCATGTTCGAATCGCCGGCCTATTATCTGCAGCAGAACGACGTCGTGTACGTGAAACCCAACGGGGCGATAGCGCGGCAGGCCGCCGACAATCCCAACAATCTTAAATCCATCGCATTGTGGACGTCGATAGCTTCTCTGCTCACTACCGTGGCCGTCCTCGTGTTCAAATAATTTAGTTCTATGTCTGACAACAACACAGAGCGTCAACCCGGCAGACGGGGAGCGCAGAAGGAATACGTCGGCCTGACGCTGAAAAGCGTAGTGGCTTTCGCAGTGTCGAGATGGTATTGGTTTGCCTTGTCGTTGGTCATCACGATGACAGCGGCGGCGGTATATCTAATGAAAACCACTCCGGAATATACACGTACGGCGTCGTTGCTCATAAAGAATGAGGACAAGAACGGGAATGCCGGCACTTCCATCGACATGTCGGAGCTCGGCTTGGTGCAGAACAACACCAATCTGGAGAACGAGATACGCATAGTGAAGTCGCCGAAGCTGATGAAGGAGGTAGTGTCGCGACTGGGTCTCAACGACCGTTATACGGTCAGAGAGGGATTGCGCGACGAGATGCTGTACCGGCAGACGCCGGTGCTGTTTGTCGAGACGGATTCCGTGGAGTCGGCGGTGTCGTTTGATTTCCGGCTCAGCGAGAACGGGAGAGTGGAAATCAAGGATGTGAAGCTCGGCAGCAGTCCGGTTGACAAGACGTTCGTCACGGCCTTCGGCGACTCCATAAAGATAGGTAAGCGTGTGTTGAGCGTGATCCGGCCTACATGGGATGCGTCGGAATTCGTCGGGCGCACCATCCACTACGAGCACAGCCCGCTGAAAGCCACTGCCGGAGCCTTGGCGGAGCGAGTCAAGGCTGTGCTGGGCAACGAGAAGTCGTCGATAATCGACATTTCCGTGACATGCCCGTCGGTGGAGGAAGCCGACGACATACTCACCACGCTGATACAGGTATACAACGAGCGGTGGATTCGCGACAGAAACCAGATAGCGGTGTCGACGTCGTGTTTCATCAGCGAGCGTCTCGGAGTGATAGAGAAGGAGCTGGGCAATGTGGATTCCGACATATCGTCGTATAAATCGGCGCATCTGTTGCCGGATGTGGGGGCGGCCACCAATATGTACATGGCCCAGTCGTCAGAGGCACAGGCTGTGATTGTGGATCTTAGCAACCAGATATCAGTTGCCGAGATGGTGCGCGGCCAGCTCTCGGGCGATTCGTTCGAGCAGCCGTTGCCTACAAATACCGGAATAGTCAACGCCGACATAGAGAATGCGATAGGGCAGTACAATAACATAGTCATAGAGCGCAACCGGTTGCTGGAGTCGACCAACGACCAGAATCCGGTGGTACGGGACCGCACACAGGCGTTGCGGACACTGAAGGGCAACATCATGGCCTCGATCAACGCGTACATATCCACGCTCCGAGCCCAGATGACAAACGCCCGACACCAGGCAAGCGTGACCACAAGCAAGATTGCCGCCAATCCCAACCAGGCGCGTTATCTGCTGAGTGTGGAACGCCAGCAGAAAGTAAAGGAGTCGCTTTACCTGTTCCTTCTTCAGAAGCGTGAGGAGAACGAGCTGACGCAGGCCTTCACCGCCTACAATACGAGCATGGTGGAGGAACCGCACGGCAGCAATGCACCCACATTCCCCAAGAAGCGCAACATCCTTGTGATGGCCTTCCTGATAGGGATGGCCATGCCGCTGGGAATATTCATAATCCGGGAGTCGCTCGACACGAAGGTGCGCGGCAAGAAAGACCTGGCGTCGCTGAAGGTGCCCTATCTTGGCGACATACCGTCGGCTGCCGAAAAGCCGCGAGGAATGGCGCGGTTATGGAAAAAGAGCGAGGAGACGCGGCGCATTGTGGTATGCGAAAGGAGCCGTGACGCTGTCAACGAAGCGTTCCGTGTGGTACGTACCAATCTCGAGTACATGGGCGTGGAAGATGGCACCGCAAAGGAAGGCTGCAAGGTCATCTCCGTGATTTCCGCCAATCCGAGCAGCGGCAAGACCTTCGTATCGGTGAATCTCGCCAAGGTGCTGGCCATAAAGGGGAAGAGAGTACTGATAATCGACCTTGACCTCCGCAAGGGGTCGCTGTCGAAACTCGTGGGACGGCCGGCCATAGGCATGGTGGATTTCCTGATAGGTAGAGCCGGCGCGGCCGACCTCGTGACAAAGGGCATAGACAACACACCCACACTCGACGCCATAGGCATAGGCACCGTACCCCCCAATCCTACGGAACTGCTGTCGAGCGAAAAACTTGATACCCTTATATCGGAGTTGAGGAAGGAATACGATTTCATAATCCTCGACTGTCCGCCTGTGGAGATTGTCACCGACGCCAAGGTCATAAACCGACTTGCCGACATGACGGTGTTCGTGGTGCGTGCCGGTCTGCTTGAGAAGGACGAGCTTCCCAACATTCAGAGCTATTACGATGAAAATCGATACAGGAACATGGCCGTGCTTCTGAATGCCACCGACATCAATTCCGGATATGGTTACCACCGGTACGGGTACCATTACGGCTACGGCCACAACAGACATTACGGCTATTCCTCGGCCAACGACTGACATTACATACTGATAAGAAAATATTACGGATATGAAAATAGCAGTAGCCGGAACCGGATATGTGGGATTGTCGCTTGCCGTGCTTCTGTCGCAGCACAACAGGGTCACGGCTGTGGATGTGATTCCCGAAAAAATCGACATGATCAACAATCGCCGGTCACCGATCCAGGATGACTATATCGAGAGATATCTTGCCGAAAAGGAGCTTGACCTTACAGCCACACTTGACGGACGCAAGGCTTACGGCGACGCCGACATAGTGATAGTGGCGGCTCCCACCAACTATGATCCGGTGAAGAACTATTTCGACACGCGTCATGTGGAGGAAGTAATCGACATGGTCCTTGAGGTCAATCCCGAAGCGACCATCATAATAAAGTCGACCATCCCGGTAGGGTATACTCGTTCGCTGTATGCGAGGTATCGTGCAAAGGGGGTCAAGAAACTCAACCTGCTTTTTTCGCCGGAGTTTCTGCGGGAGTCGAAAGCCCTGTACGACAATCTGTATCCGTCGCGGATCATAGTTGGCGTGCCCAAGCAGATAGAAGGGGAGGATGTGGAGAACGAGGCTATCAGGCAGCTTGCCGATACGGCGCATCTGACAGAGATGGCGCACCGGTTTGCGTCATTGCTGCAGAAAGGGGCGTTGAAGCCTGATATACCCACGCTCTTCATGGGCGTCAAGGAGGCCGAGGCCGTCAAACTCTTTGCCAACACGTATCTGGCGCTCCGGGTAAGTTACTTCAACGAGCTTGACACGTACGCAGAAGTGAAGGGTCTGGATCCGCGGGCGATAATAGAGGGGATAGGTCTTGACCCGCGCATAGGCACGCACTACAACAATCCCTCTTTCGGCTATGGCGGCTACTGCCTGCCGAAGGACACCAAGCAGCTTCTCGCCAACTATGCCGATGTGCCGGAGAACCTCATCGAGGCGATTGTGGAGAGCAACCGCACGCGCAAGGACTTCATCGCCGACCAGGTGCTGAAGATGGCAGGATATTATGACTACTGCGGTGCCGGCAGTTTCGACCCGGTCAAAGAGAAGGAATGCGTGATCGGCATCTACCGTCTGACGATGAAATCCAACAGCGACAATTTCCGCCAGTCGTCGATCCAAGGCGTGATGAAACGCATCAAAGCGAAGGGTGCGGAAGTGATTGTATATGAGCCCACTTTGGAAGATGGAAGCTCATTTTTCGGCAGCAAGGTGGTGAACGAGCTCGCCGCCTTCAAAAACTGTTCACAGGCTATCATTGCCAACAGATATGACTCATGCCTGGACGATGTGGCAGACAAGGTTTATACGCGTGACGTGTTCAGACGAGATTGACAGTGTGCTACTGATTGGAATGGTTCAGAAGGACATCCATATAACAGATTGCTGATGGCAGGAGAAAACAAGCAGATTGCCATCAATATAGTTGCACAGGTGGCAGTCCTTATCATACAATTATCCATCAGTTTTTTTCTGACACCATTCATTGTCCGTTCACTGGGCATGGATGCATATGGGTTTGTAGGACTCTCGGGCAATATAATTGGCTATATGCAGGTAATAACTGTGGCTCTGAACTCAATGGCAGGCCGCTTTATTACGATAGCATACCATAAGGGAGATTTCAGGAAGGCAAATCAATATTTCTCATCAGTATTTTATGCTGACTGTATTTTGGGGCTTGTCATATTCCTCATATGTCTGGGACTGGTATTTTATTTGGAATATGTGATAAGCATACCGGTCGCTCTCGAAGCCGATGTGAAATGCCTCTTTATGCTGTTGACGATAAGCACCGTTCTTAGTATAGTGTTTAATGTATATACGGTTTCGCCATTTATCAAAAACAGACTGGAGACAACTTCAATCCGTAATCTTATTTCGGTATTGGGGAATCTTGTGATTATATTATTCCTGTTCATGCTGTTTACGCCGCGGGTAAGCTATATAGGAATAGCATCATTATTTGCATCGGCGTATTTGGTAGTAGCTAATTACATAATAAAAAAGAAACTGACCCCTGAATTCCACTTATCACGAATATATTATGACTGGCGATGTATAAAAGAAATCCTGTCGTCTGGGGTGTGGAATCTGATAAACCGTATAAGCGTGATGTTTGAGAAAGGTTTCGACCTGTTGCTCGCAAACTGGTTTATCGGGAATTTGGTAATGGGCATGATGTCGGTAGTTTCCACGGTTACGGTGTTGATACCTCGCGTAGTCAGCATGGCGGGTTCATCATTTTCCCCTACTATTACAGAATATGTGGCTAAAGGAGATATCGAAGGCATAAAGAGAAACGCATTAAAATCAATCAAGATAATGTCGATACTTGTAATAATGCCATTATCGGTGCTATATGTTTACGGTAACAGTTTCTTTGCATTGTGGTTGCCGAATCAGGATAGCGGCTTGCTTTATCTAATAGCAATATTGACAACTCTTGACCTGATAGTGGGTATGCCTTTGGAAATATGCTGGAGTATCTTCGGGGCAACAAACAGAGTAAAGGTGCCTGCGATTGTTATGTTTTTTGTTGGTGTCCTGACATTCCTGTCGTTATTGATACTGCTGAATATCTTTAAAGATTCAAGGATGCAGATGATATGTCTGGCTTCGTCAAGAACTTTCTGGAATTTTTTGAAAAACATTACTTTTCTTCCTCTCTACGGAGCCAAATGTCTACACCTGAAATGGACATACTTCTATTGTACTATGGCAAAATCTGTATTCGGAATTATTCTTGCGTTATCGGTATGCCAGATATTCCGATGGTTTATAGTGCCGGAAACGTGGAGCATATTTATTCTTTCATCAGTAGTGGTATGTGCGGTGGCTACAGGAATATGCAGTATGATTATTCTGCATAGGGAAGACAGAATATATATCGCACGACAATTGCATATAGTCAAGAGTTAGTGAATTGTAACACGGGCAGACCGATTATTTCGATTTATGCAGGTTGGGGAATTAGGGAGGGTAAAAATGGCGACTATATTTCATCCGGGTATTCGTGTGATAAAAGACTGATTTGAAGATTGCTATGTCAAAGAAAGTAAATGCGAAAGTTGTTGTAACAGTGGTGTTTATACTGCTGTCGGGCATTGCGGTAGGTTACAGG
>CABUTY010000008.1 GCA_902494595.1 uncultured Porphyromonadaceae bacterium
ATATCTCAACATCCATGAGGCGGGTACCAAGAACTACCCCACGATGCACCTGGAGCTCAACGACACCACCATGACATTCAAGGCTCACCTCACCCCCGACATCACCGGCGCCAAGGGATACATGCAAACCCCCGACATGACGCCGTGGCGTACGGTAATGGTGGTCGATGACGCCCGCGCCATCCTCGCATCCCGTCTCATTCTCAACCTCAACGACCCCTCGCAGATTGAAGACACAAGCTGGATCAAACCTGTGAAATATATGGGCGTATGGTGGGAAATGATTGCCGGCAAAGGCACATGGGCATATACCGACGACTACGCCTCCGTGAAGCTCGGCGAAACCGACTATTCCAAAGCCACTCCCAACGGCCGCCATTCGGCCAACAACGCCAACGTGAAGCGTTACATCGACTTCGCCGCAAAACATGGCTTCGACGAAGTGCTCGTGGAAGGATGGAACGAAGGATGGGAAGACTGGATAGGCAACAACAAGGACTATGTGTTCGACTTCGTGACCCCTTACCCAGACTTCGACATCGAGGAGCTCAACCGCTATGCCAAGGAGAAAGGCGTCAAGCTGATGATGCACCACGAGACCTCCGGCGCCGTGCGAAATTATGAGCGTCATATGGAAGAGGCCTACAACCTCATGAACAAATATGGCTACGATGCGGTAAAAAGCGGCTATGTAGGCAATATCCTGCCTATCGGCGAGAAGCATTACAGCCAGCAGACCAACAACCATTACCTGCACGCCATAAAGGAAGCGGCAAGACACAAGATCATGGTCAACGCCCACGAGGCTAGCCGTCCTACGGGCCTCAGCCGCACATATCCCAACCTTGTAGGCAACGAGAGCGCCCGCGGCACCGAGTACCAGGCGATGGGCGGAAACGCCAAATGGCACACCTCCATCCTTCCTTTCACCCGGCTGCAGGGAGGCCCAATGGACTATACCCCCGGCATCTTCGAGTTTGACCTCTCCACCTTCACGCCCGGCAACAACTCAAAGATAGCCTCCACCATTCCCGGCCAGCTCGCCCTCTACGTGACCATGTACAGCCCGCTGCAGATGGCCGCCGACCTCCCCGAACATTATGAGAAGCATATGGACGCCTTCCAGTTCATCAAGGATGTTCCCGTGGAATGGGAGCGATCCGTATACCTTGAGGCTGAACCTATGGACTATGTCACCGTGGCACGCAAGGACAAGAACAGCGACGAATGGTATGTTGGCTCCACTGCCGGTACCGCCGACCGTACCAGCAAGATAAAACTCGGATTCCTCGACCCGGGCCGCAAGTATGTGGCCACAATCTATGCCGAGGCTCCCGACGCTAATACCGTGGATGGCCAGACACGGTACAAAATCACCGAGCGAAAGGTTGACTCAAAGACCACCCTCAGCATCCACGAACTCGCAGGTGGCGGTTACGCCATTGCCATCAAGCCCGTGAAATAACATCGGTCCCGATTAGCCGAAAACCATACCCCGCAACTGTATGTTGTGATTATAAAGGGGGAGGAGATATCTCCTCCCCCTTTTTTAATTCTACTATATACTGCTATGATTAGTGAAAAGAATCTTCATCTGCTGCTGGCAAAGCGTACCGTGCAGTACACCATGCACATCATTGTGCTTGTGCTCTCCATAGTGCTCATTGTGATGATTTCCCTGGATACCTTCCGAAATATCAATTTCAACCTTGAGCCGAAGTTTCTCAAATGGCAGTTCTGGATATGCGTGGTGTTCATCCTCGATTTCCTCATAGAGTTTATGCTGGCCGACCGCAAATGGCATTTCCTCTGGTCCAACATAATCTTCCTGCTGGTATCGATACCATATCAGGTCATAATCCTGCATTTCGGCTGGCACATCCCCGAGAAGCTCTTCTATCTGCTTCACTACATGCCACTGATACGCGGCGGCTACGCCATGGCCTACGTGATATCATGGTTCACCAGCAACCGCGCCACCGGCCTCTTCGTAGCTTATATCATTATCATGATGTCAATGGTATATTTCTCGTCGCTGATTTTCTATCTCTTCGAGAACCATCTCAACAGCAGCGTCACCAAGTACACCGACGCCCTGTGGTGGTCGTGTATGGCCGTCACCACTGAAGGGTCGAGCATATCGCCCGTCACATCGGTGGGACGCACACTGAACGTGATTCTCGCCGGTATGGGCATCATCATGTTCCCCGTGTTCACCGTCTACGTCACCAACCTCATCAACCGCAAACAGAAAGAGACCAACGCTCACAAGGAGATGATCAAGACCTACGAACAGATACGCAAGGAACAAAAAGAGGCCGACGCCACTCCGCCGACCTCCTGAATATTATATTATTATACATTGGCGTTAAGGGTAGGTGTGAGGGGTTCGTCGGCGCAGAGCACGGCGAGCAGATTTCCTACCATCGAGGCTTTCTGGTCGTTGGAGAGCTTCACCACATCGTTGTCCTCAAGACTGTTTAGCGCCATGCGTACCATCGACACGGCACCTTCCACAATCTTCTCCCTTGCCGATATGATAGCGGCAGCCTGCTGACGGCGGAGCATAACCGCGGCTATCTCCGGGGCATAGGCAAGATAATTCAGCCGTGCCTCCACCACTTCCAGACCGGCCATGGCCAGCCGCTCGTTGATCTTGCGCTCCAGCATCTCGTTGATTTCCGAGGAGCTCCCGCGAAGCGTCAGCTCGTCGGGATTAGCGCTGTCCTCGTTGTCATAGGCGAAATGACCCGTAACCTCCCTGAGTGCCGCATCGCTCTGTATGTTCACGAAGCTGTTGAGACTCTGCATGTTGATGGCTCCTCCCATGCTCTGCGCATCAAGGTCGAAGGTTACCCGGTAGGTATCCTTGATTTTCCATACCAGCACCATACCTATCAGCACCGGATTGCCCGTCTTGTCGTTGACCTTGATGGGGTCAATGTCCATGTTGCGGATGCGCAGCGACACCTTGTGCCGCGATACGAAAGGATTAACCCAGTAATATCCCACCTTCTTGCACGTACCCTTGTACTTGCCGAAGAATATCATAACGCGCGCCTCGTTGGGCTGCTGAGTGAAATATCCGGCACATCCGAAGATGAACAACAGCACCAGCAACGGTACGAATATCATCTGCAGCACAAGGTTGTCGTTGAGACCCACCAGACAGGCTACCACAAGCGCCGGCACCACTATGAAGGTCCAGAACAGCATCGCAAACCCGTTGATAACTCTTCCCCCATACTCATACTCTCGATTCTCTGATTCCATTCTCTCTGTGTTTATCGTTTCTACAAAATTAATTCTTTTTTACCTAATCCAAAAAAAAGTTGCTCTATCACGCATGTTGGGAAATCACAGAGCTGAACCTGAACTGCACTTTTTTTGTATCACAGAAGTGAACCGGAACAGCACCCAGAGTTCACAGAACTGTTCAGCCACACTAATTTTCAGACGTTCACAGAAGCGGCAGGTAAGAGATAATTTTGAATTACATGTCAGCTCTGTAATCTTTTGACGGGAGAACTGAATATTTTGACGGGAGAACGGGAGAACCGACTCTCCTGTTCTCCCGTTCTCCTGTTCTCCCCATCGAAATAAAAATTTTGCCGCAACTGATTGGAAGTATCGGAAAATATATTAAATTTGCGGCAGGAACTTTCTAACATTCAGAGTCTTAGGAATATTCAGGGAATATGAGAAAAATACACAATAACAATTAACCAAACCCAACGCCTATGAAAAGAAAAGGAATGGCATGGATAGGAGGCACATTACTTCTGTGTACAGCGGGAGTGATGGCAGCGTTGCCTACCCTGCCTGGACTCCGGCCGGCTACGGCGCCCACGGAGGAGAACCTCGAGAGCGCGGCAGCCGTACAGCCGACGATTATCGCCGAGTTGCCCGCGGCAACTGCCGAGTCGACTCCAGGCGGCATTACCGCCACTCGTCTCAACGCCCTTGACGGCCCGGTTTTCTCCGACGTCGAGCTTAATGCAAAAGCCGCGGAAGCATCTCCGCTAACGCGTGGCAAGGGACGGCGTATAACCGCCGTCTCCGACCTCGCCGGCGACTTCATCATGCTCTACAAATCGCTTACCACCACCGGTGGCGACGGCGGTCTGCAAGTGACAGTGACAACCGACGGCACAAACACAATCACCATCAAGGACTTCTGGCAGCCCACACTCAATGTCACAGCTACCGTGGACGTGGCCGCCGGCACCATCACAATCCCGGCACAGAAGCTCTACACCCACTCCACTTATGGCGACATGTGGCTCGCTCTCTGCAATACCCAGGGAAAACCCGACTACAGCGAGCCTATCACCGGTAAGATCAACGCCAACGGTTCCTTCACCATCGACTCATGGTGGGGCGTATTCGTGAAAGCGGGCACAAGTGCCGGCAGCTTCATGGTCGCCGCCTACGACACCTCTTTCGGCCGCCCGAACGCCAAGATGGAGACAACCGTCATGGACGGCGACCCAGAGTCATACGGCATCTTCGTGACACAGGAAATCGACAACCTCGTGTCGGTGCTCAACTTCGGCAACTACGGTATGACCGTCGACATCACGCTCAACAACAACCTGACCGCCTTGATCAAGCAGCAGGTGATCCGGGAGTACCCGCAGAACGGCGACTTCATGTCGTACGGCTGCACGGGCTACAAGGTTGACGGCACATCGGTAAGCTTCGAAAACCTCAGCAGCGTCATCAATCTCAACCCCGTCACCACGGCACAGACCACTACCCTGACATGGGGTCCCTGGACCGCCATAAGCCGCGGCACCCAGGGTAGCTACCTCCTCGAAAGATGGATGTCGGGCAAGATTACCGTCACCAACCCCATCACCTTCCCCTCGATTTCGGTAACCGAGTTCAAGGGCGCAGGTACGGAGACCGACCCATACCAGATCTCCACGCTCGACGACCTCAAGCTCCTCTCCCAGAAGGTGAGCGAAAGCACCGAGACCAACCCCAACTATCCCATCTACACCTCGGCATTCCGCGGCAAATACTTCAAGCTGATGAACGACATCGACATGTCGGCCACCAACTTCACCCCTATCGGTGCTGAGCTCAAGAAGCGTTTTGCCGGCCACTTCGACGGTAACGGCAAGAAAATCAGCAACCTCTTCATCGAGCGCGACGAGAACTATTGCGCACTCTTCGGAAATGTCGATACTGTAGCCAGCTTCAAGAACGTGACCATGGTCAATCCGAAAGTCACGGCCAATGCCCACTACGCCGGCTCGCTGGCAGGCTGGAACTACGGTACCACTGAGAACTGTCATGTCATCGGCGGTGAGATCATGGGAGCCGGCCAGGTATGCGGCGGTCTTATCGGCGCTGCTGCCGACATGACCGGCTGTACGGTCGAGAATGTGACGGTCATGGCATTAGGCGGCTGGGGCGGCGGTCTCGCCGGCCAGATTGTAGGCAATGTCTCCGACTGCCACGCCATCAACGCCACCGTCTACGGTTATCCCGGTTCGGGTGTCAATATGGGCGGTCTTACCGGCGTTCTCATCGGTAACGGCGACAACCTGTCGTTCACCGGCACCTCCGACGGTTACCGTCTGGGCGCTCCCGACAACGTGGGCGTTTGCAACGGCGCCATCGCCGGCGTGATTGAAAATGCCAAGGTTACCAACGTATACGCCGCCGGTACCGTGCTCGGTCGCGGCACCAAGTGCGTGGTCGGCGGTATCTTCGGTAAAGTAGTAGCCTCCACCGTGGAGAACGTGGCATTCCATGGTCGCGTGGGCTCCTACTACTCCCGCATGACCGGTGGTCTCGTGGGCCAGTGCATGGCTAAGTCAAACAACGGCACGCCTGTCAAGAGCACCCTCCGCAATATGTACACGGCATCCATGATCGACCTCGAGGACTACCAGTACAACCGCGAGACCGGCTGGGCCGAAACTCTCGGACAGGTTGAGGAGAACTCTCTGGAAGTTGCCGAGAATATCTACTACAACCGTCAGCTCTTCACCGAGAACTCTGCCAACGGCACAGGTCTCACCACCGACCAGTTCACCTCCGGCACTCCCCTCACCGGCTTCTCCGCCGACGCATGGGTATTCAAGGCCGGTCAGTATCCGGTGCTCAAGAAGGCTGCCGGATCAGCTTCCGCCGACCTCGCCGCCTCCGCTATCCTTCTTTCAGAAGGCGCCAACATCAGCAAGGTCAACCGCAACATGAAGCTCACCGCCGTGGGGAACACCACCTTCTCACTCGTGCTCAACGGCAAGCTCTCCCAGAAGGGTCATGTGTCGGAAATCGTGGGCGACTCCCTCAAGATTTCCACTTTCGGCAAGGATACACTCGTATTCATCAACAATAAATCGAGCTTCTACTTTCCGATGTCGATAGCCCCCGTGCCCTTCGAGGGTATCGGTTCGGAGAATCAGCCATACCTTATCAAGACAAAGGCCGACCTGGTGGCTCTCGCCAAGTTCTGCAACGTCGACGGCCAGCTCTTCCCGGAGACCTACTTCAGGCAGACCAACGACATCGATCTGGAATACAGTCCTGACTTCACGGGTATCGCCAACGTGGCCAGCGACGCTCACTGCCGCTTCGCCGGCATCTACGACGGCGGCGGATTCACCATCCACCGTTTCAAGGTTCCCGGACTTGTATGGAAGATTGAACCCACCGAGACCACGCTGGGCACTCCACAGACAGGCAACGGCGGCAGCGAGGGTTACAAGGGTTTCTTCGGTCGTCTGGATGTTGACGGCGTACTGAAGAACCTCAACTTCGCCGCAGACTGCGACGCAATGGAGACATGGGCCACCGTAGGTCTGGCCGTTGGCGACAATTACGGTCTCATCCAGAACGTACGCAACTATGCCGACATCACGGCAGTGAGCTGCTGGGTAGGCGGTATTACCGGCACCAACGAAGTGGAAGGCCGAATCATCGACTGCTACAACGCCGGTAACGTAACCTCCGGTTACAACTGCGCCGGCGGTGTCGCCGGACGCAACAACGGCCTGATCGAGAACTGCGCCAACGCCGGCAATGTCGCAGTCAAGAAGATTGCTGTCTTCGGCAGCAACTACAATGTGGCAGGCGGCATCGCAACCAACATGAGCAACGGTATTCTCAAGAACGTCCTCAACGTAGGTACTGTGGAGGCCCTCCAGACAGCAGGCGGTCTGGTAGCCTCGCTCGTGCTGCATGGCACAGGCAACGGCCCCGGCAAGAACGACATCCTCGGCAGCGTCAACTTAGGCACCGTCAGATGTCCCGACATAGCCTCCTGCGGCTACATCGCCGGTTTCGCCCCCAACAACAAGCGCGTGGACAACGCCATAACCAAAATATCCGCTTACTACGACGACCAGATTGCCAACTGCGAGGCTTACGGCAACTCATCGTGGGAAGGCATGAATGGACTCTCCACTGTCGAGATGACCTCCGGCAATGCTATCGAGGGTCTCGACGCCGAATACTGGCAGTTCGACAAGGGTATGTATCCTGTCCTCAAGAAATTTGCCTCCGAACCCAAGCTGGTGGCCGCTCGTCAGATACTCCTCACGCTGCCCGCCGGTGTCAACGTGCGTAACGTGACAGCCGACGGCTCGCTGAGCGACAACGCCTCATGGAAGGTTGATCCCGCCACTTACTTCTCGGTAAGCGGCAACACCCTCAAGACCGGCGCCTCCCCGCAGGCTATGGAGAATGCCGTGCTTACAGGAACATTCAACGGCTTCGACAAGCCTTTCGACCTTACCCGCGTTCCCAACGTGCCCCTCAAGGGCGAAGGTACCGAGGCTGCTCCTTACCTCATTTCGTCGACCGACGACTGGAACAACCTTGCCGCCTACATCAACAACACCCACGACAACTTCAATGGCAAGTTCCTCAAGATTACTGCCGACCTGAATTTTGCCGACGGTACTTTCACACCGCTCTTCAGCAGCACCGCCGACTTCCTCATGGGTACGCTCGACGGCGACAACCACGCTGTCAGCGGTGTGTCGATGACCACCACTGACCGTTATCAGGGGCCGATCCGCGAGGTAGGCACCTCGGGTGTGATCAAGAACCTGACCATGAAGGGCAAGTTCTCCAGCGCCAAGGCCTACACCGGTGCCTTCACCGGCAATGTTCGCGGAAAGCTTATCAACTGCGTCAACGAGGTTGAGCTTACGGTAACCTCCGGTTCGGGTGCCTCAGCATTCGGTCAGGCTTACGAGAACGCCGTATTCGAGAAGTGTGTCAACAAGGCCCACATCACCGGCGCCTCCACATTCGTGGCAGGTCTGGTGACCGACGCTCTTGTCAATGTCACCTTCACCGACTGCGGCAACGAAGGCGTGATCGAGAGCAAGTACTCTGGCAGCGCCGCCACCAGCCGTCAGGGCATCGCCGGTCTCGTGGCCACCGCTATATCACCGAAGATGACCCGCTGCTACAACAAGGGTGCCATCAAGCTTGCCAAGCCTGAGGTTATGATGGGCGTGGCAGGTATCCTCGGATATGCCAAGTCCAGCACCTCCAACAAGGATTCCCTCGTGATGGACGGCTGCTACAACACCTCCGACATCACCGCCGGATGGATGGTGGGCGGCATGGTGGCCGACATCGACGGCTCCACGACCATCAGCAACTTCATGACCTTCCGCAACTGCTACAATACGGGTAACCTCACCGTCAACGCCACCACTTCCAAGTCAAACGGATGCGTGGCCGGTATCTCCGTAATGTACACACGAGGCACGAAGTTCGAGAACTGCTACAACACTGGTACCATCCATAACACCAATCCCAAGCAGGCTTACGCCGCCGGTATCGTGGCTTATTACAAGACTGTACCTGCGGCCGACGAACCGCTGACGATAACCGGTTGCCACAACACCGGCGAAATCACTGCCGTCTACAACTATGCCGCCGGTATCGCGGCAATGTATACAGGCTTCGCAACAGCTTCCGACTGTTACAACACAGGTAATGTATCGGCAACAATCGGCGCCGCAGGCATCGCAGCCAATGTCGGCAATCTCAACGCGCAGATTCTCCGTTGCTGGAACAGCGGCAACATGACCGTCAGCGACTCACGTGCGGGCGGTATCGCAGGACAGAATACCGTCAAGTCGGTGATGACCGACTGCTTCAATGTCGGCAACATCGTCAACACGGCTACCGCAGTGACAGCCAACGCCACCACCAAGAAAGCCACCAAGGGCTACGGTGTCGGCGGTGTGATCGGTGAGGGCGGCGGTATCGTCACCCGCTGCTATAACATGGGCAACGTCAAGGGTATAGCCAATGTCGGCGGTATCGTGGGCCGTCCCTACAATACCTCCACCAACCTGTCGTCGTGCTATAACGCCGGTATCGTTGATGCTCCCGCCGACTCCTGCGGCAACATCATAGGCTCCAGACTCACCGACAACGGTCTGGTATGGAAACCTGCCAACAACTCTGTCAAGGACTGCTACTGGGTGAATATCGCACCGGCACCGCAGGTCGACAAGACCGCGGCTGTGGGCGTTGACAATGTGGAAGGCATCAAGGAGATGACCGAAGCGGGCCTCGCCGCCCTCGACATGGGCGAAGGATGGACCAACACGGCCTACACATTCCCGATGCTCTCCAACCTCACCAACGACATCGCCAAGGTATGGGCCGCCCGCGTTATTCTCAGCGACAAAGACCTCGCCACAGGCATTATCACCGAGGCATTCAACATCGGCGCTCCCGAAGGTCTGACATGGAACAGCTCCATACCTTCCAATCTGAAGATTGATGGCGACAAGGCAAGCTGGACCAACAAGTATGAAGGCTCGTTCACCATGACCGCCTCCTGCGGCGACTATTCGCGCACCGTCACACTCCAGGGCAACGTGCCCAGCGGTATCGACGGCGTAAACGGCGACGCGCAGATAGTATCCGAACAGTTCTTCACCACCGACGGCGTTCAGGTGGCTGCTCCGGAAAATGCCGGCCAGGTTTACATCGTGGTCCGCAAGTATGCCGACGGCACCTCCGACACCCGTCGCATCATCGCAAGGTGACTATAACCACTATACTCTTCGAGGAGGCGCCCCGACCGGGACGCCTCCTTTTTTTTATAGCGTGCTCCTGCGGCAAACCGTTTCATCGGTGTGGTGTTATATGTATACATGAGCATTTTTATTCAGATAATATTGGTAGGAGTGATACTGGCGGCGATGATAATGTTGCTGTTGGGGCTCGACCATCTCTTTATCGGGCGCTTCGACGCCGATGACATCTCCGCCGACGAACTCAAGGAGGATGTGGAGAAAAGCAAGGACGTGATCAGCGACAACAATGTGTTCCACGCCTTCGTTTCCAGATCCCGCGACCAAAAAACCATCAAATAGCTTTCAAACCGCTCAGAACTGAACCGGAACTGCACCGAGCGTTCACAGAACTTTGCCATAGTTATTTTCAGACGTTCACAGAAGCGGCTGATATTCAAAATTCAACATTCACAAATTCAAAATTATCTTTTACCTGCCGTTTCTGTGCCTACATCTGAAAATTATTGTGGTAATAAAAAAGTTCTGTGCCCCATCAGTGAAATTCCCGTTCAGTTCTGTGATTCAAAAAAATGCACCGGAATTTCGGTTTGAACGATTCAAACCATATTCGTCCATAAATGTTATACATTTATAAAAAGAGTAAATATCCGATAGGATAAATCAAATGGAAAACACAAATATCTAATGACTCAAGTTATGAAAAGGACAATATTGTTACTCACGGCCACTCTCTTGAGCGCAGGCATGACGTACGCACAGCTCAACAAGGCTGAGGTCAAGGCATTGGGGAATTTTCTGAGCCAGACATCGGCCGATGGTCAGACGAACGCCTCCGCCCTCGGCGTGGGCGTCAACAACATCGCCGCCGCTCCCGGAATCAAGGTGGAGAACGGCCGTATTGTGGAAATCGACTGGCGAGGCAAAAAGCTCGCCGGATCCCTCAATCTCTCCAACTTTCCCGCTCTGCAGAAGGTGAATGTCTCCGACAACAAGCTCACCTCGCTCACCCTCGCCAACAACCCGGCTCTCGTTGGCATCAACGCCGCACATAACCGCCTCCACGCTTTCACGGTGAGCGGTTGCCCCCAGTTACAGAACATAAAGCTGAACCGCAACAACCTTTCCGACCTCGACCTCACAACCGTTCCGCTGCTCACTACCCTCAATATCGCACAGAACAGTTTCGATGCCCTCGATGTGTCGTATGCGCAGAACCTCAAGACCCTCAACGCCACCGGCAACAAGCTCGAGACCCTCAACGTTTCCGGATGTCAGAACCTGAAGTCGATTTACGCCGCCTACAATGAACTCAGCGATATCACACTCGCCGGTCTGGTGAACCTCCAGAACCTCAATGTCAACGGCAACCGCATCCTGAACCTCTATCTCCAGGACCTGCCGGCGCTCTCGGCTCTCCTCTGCTCCGACAACCATATGGCCAGGTTCGCCGTCAACAACTGCAAGAACCTCAGCGAGATATGGGCTCCCTACAACGACCTCACCACCTTCACGGTGGAAGATGTGCCTACGCTGGCTTTCGTCAATGTGGAATGGAACGACCTGACCACTCTCGACCTCAGCGGCCTCAACTTCCTGCAGCGCGTCAACGCCAGCAACAACCAGCTGATAACCCTCGACGTTTCCAACGACCCGATGCTCCGCACCGTCAACGTTTCCTACAACGACATGCTCTCCGACCTGCGTACCGAGAACTGCCCGATGCTCCAGAACGTAATCGGCGACACAGAATGGGATCCCTTCTGGGACAACTGATCCCGCAATCCCCTACAACAGAGTGATTTAAGTTTAATATATGCCACGCGTCCCGCTCCGTCACGAAGCGGGATGTTTTTTATTTTGCATAAATAATGAAAAATATTTAACTTTGTACGTTATAAAGTTATGAAGAATATACTGATAGCGGATGCCGGGTCAACGAAGATAGACTGGGCATTGACCGACAGTGAAGGTAAAGTGCGTCGTTACAGTACGGAGGGTCTGAACGCGCTGCTGAGCGACGGGGCATCCATGGCGGAGAGCTTCCGTGACCATGCCGTCGCCATGGGCGACCCTTCCGACATTGACACCATATATTATTATGGAGCCGGTTGCGCCACGCCGGCGATATGCCGCAAGACCGAGGATGCGCTCCGCGCCGCTTTCCCCGGCGCCGACGCCATGGTCACAACCGACCTGCTCGCCGCCGCAAGGTCGCTATTCGGCAACAACCCCGGTATCGCCTGCATCCTCGGCACAGGGTCAAATTCCGGACTTTACAACGGCTCCGTAATAACCCATAACGTGCCCTCTCTCGGCTTTATCCTCGGCGACGAAGGCTCCGGTGCCACCCTCGGCAAACGCCTCGTAAGCGACGCTTTCAAAGGTCAGATCCCCGCTCTCGTCAAGGAGAAATTCCTCAGCGCTTACAATCTAACCCTCCCCGAAATCCTCGACAGGATTTACCGCTCTCCGAATCCCAGCAGATTCCTCGCCTCTTTGGTGCCTTTCCTCAGCGAAAACATATGGAATCCGTATGTATATTCGCTGGTACGCCAGGAGCTTACCCTCTTCCTCACCCGCAACGTGCTTATGTACCCCGGCGTCCGCTCCTCAGAAACAGGTTTCACCGGCTCGATAGCCTATGTGTTCGCCGACATCCTCAGGGCGGCGGCCGGCAAACAGGGCATTGACGTGGCACGCATCACCAAAAGCCCTATGGATGGTCTTATAGAATATCATACGTCGTTATCATGAATATCCTTAATCCGTTACGAGGTCTGCTCCTCGGCGCCCTCTTCATGATGGGAACCGTCGCACCCTGCGGCGTCGAAGCCGACGAATACTGGGACCAGAAGACGAGTCTCTTCGATGTGCTCCCCGTGCACGAGAACGACATAGTCTTCCTCGGCAACAGCATCACCGACGGCGGCGAGTTCAACGAACTCTTCGAGATGCCCAACATCAAGAACCGCGGCATACGCAGTGATGTGATTACGGGCGTGGAGAAGCGCCTGTCGCAGGTCACCGCCGGACACCCGGCAAAGATTTTCCTGCTGATAGGCATCAACGATGTGTCGCACGGCCACAGCGTTGCCGAACTGAGTCGCCGCTACGAGCGCCTTGTGAAAAAGATACGCAGCCAGTCGCCCGGCACACGGCTGTACATACAGTCGGTGATGCCCGTCAACAACGACTTCCGGCGGTATAAAAATCTTGTGGGCAAGGAGAGCGTAATCACCGGTCTCAACGGCAGCCTGCGCACCATCGCCGCCGACAATGGCGCCGAATACATAGACCTCTGGCCCGCTCTCAGCACCGACGGCAATAAGCTCAACCGTCAGTACACCAACGACGGCCTCCATCTCAACGGCGCCGGATACCGCGCCTGGACAAAGGCACTGAAACCTTTCGTAAAATAATGAACAGATGAAATCATCCGCAAGATACATCACGTCGGCAATGCTGGCGCTGACGGCATCGCTGACGGCAATGGCCATGCCTCAGCCGCGCCCCGCCGAC
>CABUTY010000009.1 GCA_902494595.1 uncultured Porphyromonadaceae bacterium
ATTGCCGAGAGGGCGAAAGAGAAAGGGAGAGAGCCGCCGTAGCCGGGGATGAACCAGGGCTTGCTCGTGGCAGAGTCGTCGAGGTTTCCGGGAAGTCCGGATGCATGGGCTGCCGTAACCTTGAACGGGAAATGCCAGCGGATATTCCAGCCCAGAGAGAAACGGCTTACGATTTTCACCTTGATGCCTGCCACGGCTTCGCCCCACCATGCCGTGGACCGCATACCCGTCATGTCGAAGCCGGTGCTATCCTGCCAGTAGCTGTTGTCGATGGTGACGTCTGTCACCTCCCAGCCGAAATTGCTGAAGCCGGCCCGGAAACCGACGTACAGCTGATAGTCAGGCTTCGACTTGTAGAGGAAATTGTAGTTGAAGCCAACCTTGCAGAAGAAAGAGGGCTTCACGCGATAGGTGAAATTATGGTTTTCGGGAGATGTGCGGGCATATCCGAAGCCGGCTTCCACCACGGGGAAAAGCCAGTTCCACAGCGACACGTCGGCCCATACGTCGAATGAGGCGAATTTCTGGCCGAAAGCCATCATCAGAGCGTCTCCGAAGTTTACGCCTACCGAGAGACCGTTGTAAACGGGATATACCGGCTTAGCCTTGGGTTTGGTGACGGTGTCGAGGGAGGCGAGGAAGAGGACAGGTTCTTCCAGAGGTTCGCCATGCTTGTCGAAGTAGTGCATCACGGGCTCGCGGCGTTTGTCGTCGATATCCACAGGCGACACTTTTCTGGGTGTCGGCGTAGGCGTAGGTGCCGTCAGCGAGTCGGTCGGCATTGCCGGCAGGGAATCGGCAGGAACGTCGGCAAGCGCGATGAACCATGCAGAGAACAGCAACATCAGAATAATGAGCCTATTCATGTCGGAGATAGATTACGAGATTGGCTATGTTCTGATTGGTGATCTCGCCATTGGGACAGGTCACGGAGTCGATGAGCTGGCCGGTATTGGAGATGCTCTTCATGACGAATTTGAAGCTGACGCCGCAGTCGGCGGAAACGAACACCGGGGCACGGTCGTAAATGAAAGTGACAGTGTCGCGGATGTGCGAGGGAGAACTTTCGAATACGTAAGCGGTGGTGTCGGAGTCGACGCGGAAGGGTATGAAGAGCTGTTCGGTGGAGCCGCCGTCCCAAAGCATGGAGTCGTTGGGGGCGCCTATTCCGTAAACCGTCAACGAGTCCATGCTGCCGGTATGAGGCGCGGAGTCGTTGATTACGAAAGTGGCCTGTGGCAGGGCGTTCTGGTTTTCGTAGCATTCGCCGCCACATCCTGCCAGCACCGCAGTAGCCGCAATTGCTGCCGCAGCAGCCAGTATGCCGTGAAGCCCCCGCATCAGAATTCCTCGCTGATAAGGTAATTGCGGCGCTCTACGCTGTTGCGCGTGATGAGTTCGCCGATAAAACCGGTACAGAAGAACTGCACGCCCAGAATCATGAAGGTCATCGACAGGTAGAAGTATACCGATTTGGTGAGCCAGAAACTGAAGGTGTCGGAGCACATGGCCACCAGCTTAAGAATCAGCACGGTGACCACGGCTATGAAGCCTATGACGAACATCAGCGAGCCGAGCAGTCCGAAGAAATGCATGGGCTTGATGCCGAATTTGGTCTGGAACCACAGAGATATGAGGTCGAGGTAGCCGTTGACGAACCTGTCGAGGCCGAATTTGGAGGTTCCGTATTTTCGGGCCTGGTGGTGCACCACCTTCTCGCCGATACGTGAGTAGCCGGCGTTTTTAGCCAGATATGGGATGTAGCGGTGCATGTCGCCGTAGACCTCTATATGCTTCACCACGTCGCGGCGGTAGGCTTTCAGACCGCAGTTGAAGTCGTGCAGGTTCTTGATTCCCGACACTTTGCGGGCCGTGGCGTTGAAGAGTTTGGTGGGAATCGTTTTCGATAGCGGGTCATAGCGTTTTTTCTTCCAGCCCGACACGAGGTCGTAACCGTCGACGGTGATCATGCGGTAAAGTTCGGGAATTTCGTCGGGGCTGTCCTGCAGGTCGGCGTCCATGGTAATCACCACGTCGCCCTTGGCACGGGCAAAGCCAGTGTCGAGGGCCGGCGACTTGCCATAGTTGCGGCTGAAAGATACGGCGTGGATGCATGGATTGTTGCGCTGAAGCTCCTTGATCACGTCCAGGGAGTTGTCGCGCGAGCCGTCGTTGATGAAAAGAATCTCATAGCTGAAGCCGTTGTCGCGCATCACGCGCTCTATCCATGCGCTGAGCTCGGGAAGCGACTCCGCTTCATTATATAGAGGTATTACTACTGATATGTCCATGTTGAGAGTTGGTGAAAGTCAGAATTTCATGTCGGCTTCTGCGAAGAGTTTTTTGTCGGAAGCAATGTCGTTGCTGACGGTTGTGAGCATGTCGCCCATAAGAACGCCGTTGACGCCGCCGTGGAGGATGCGTTTCATCGACTCGTGCGACAGTCTCATGCGGCCGCCGGCGAAGCGTATCGACTTGGCGGGGAGGATGAAGCGCCATAATGCGGCGGTGCGTATGATATCCTCTTCGGAGATGAGGGGAGTGTTTTCGAGCGGTGTGCCGGGTATGGGGTTGAGGATGTTCATGGGCACGGAGTCAACGTCGATTTCAGCGAGTTCGAAGGCGAATTCGATGCGGTCGGCGAGCGTTTCGCCCATGCCGATGATACCCCCGGAGCATACGGCCATACCGGCTTTTCTGGCGGCGCGGATGGTGCGCAGCTTGTCGTCGTGGGTATGGGTGGTGCAGAGTGCGGGGAACATTCTGCGGGAGGTCTCCATGTTGCAATGGTATCTTTTGACGCCGGCGTCGGCGAGACGGTGAAGCTGGTCATCGTTGAGAAGGCCCATTGATGCGCAGAGGTATAGGCCTGTCTCGTCGGCGAGACGGCGGTAAGCGTGGCAGAATATGTCGACATCCTTGTCGGAGAGTGTTCTGCCCGAAGTTACGAGGCTGAAACGTCGAATGCCGGCCTGAGCATTGCGGCGTCCGGCGTCGACGATAAGTTCTTCTTCAAGATGTTCGTAAGTTTCGCAGCCGGTATGGTGACGTCGCGCCTGGGCGCACCATTTGCAGTCCTCGCCGCAGAGTCCGGAGCGGGCATTGACGATGCTGCATGAATCGACGGTATTGCCCACCAGAGAACGGGAGATAAAGTCGGCGGCGTCGCATAAGGCATCGAGGTCGTCGACGGCTGCCAATGCTGACGCCTCTTCTCTGCTTATATATGTATTGGGAGCGAATGAAGGCTCGCGGCGACCGCTGCGGACATCACTGATTATACGCTCCGACAGTTGTTTCAAATCCATGATAAGAGTGTTTAGACCACAAAATTACAAAAAATAAATAAAAAAAATTGTGGGAATATTTGGTAAAATCAAAATATAGCACTAATTTTGCATCGCTTTTCGGAAGGGAATGGCTTCCGGGAGCGAAAAGGAGATTCGCTAGCTCAGCTGGTAGAGCACAACACTTTTAATGTTGGGGTCCTGGGTTCGAGCCCCAGGCGGATCACGAAAAATGCTTCAGTAGCTCAGTTGGTTAGAGCACCTGACTGTTAATCAGGGGGTCGTTGGTTCAAGCCCATCCTGAAGCGCAAGGATGCCCGCGAAGTGATTCGCGGGTATTTTTGTAAGCAGTCAGTTCCGGTTCTGATTTGAGATTCTTAAAATCAGAGCAGCCCAACACAAAACTGCATCATAATTAATCGTTGATCTTTTATCACTGATTACTGATCCATATCCTTGTGCACCGGAATGTCGGCGGCGAATTCAAGAAAGATTTGGATAGGTGGGGAAATTTTTGTAATTTTGCGGAGCTTTTTGGGCAAATGTGCCGTGAGAAGGAGTATCGCGGAGGGCATTTGCGGGAAAAGCAGTTAAAGATAACCAATAAAAACAACTCCCAACATGCATCTTTCCACAGAAGAGAAGAAGAAGATTTTCGCCGAGTATGGCGCAGGTGAGGGCGATACGGGAAGTGCCGAGAGCCAGATAGCACTGTTCTCGAAGCGCATCCAGCACCTCACGGAGCATCTGAAGAAGAACCACAAGGATCACGCCACCGCCCGTGCGCTGAAAATGCTCGTAGGCCAGCGCCGCAGCCTGCTCGACTACCTCATCCGCAAGGATATCAACCGTTACCGTGCGATAATCGCCAAGAAAGAGCTCGGTATCCGCAAGTAATAATAACCATAATTCCCGTAAGGGCCATACAAGACTGCGGCAACAGTCCGCGGCGCCCTGCGGAAGGATAATCAAATATCAAAGTCAACGATGTACGCAATCGTAGAAATCAAGGGACAGCAGTTCAAGGCCGAGGAAGGCAAATTCCTGTATGTCCATCATCTGGGCGACGTGAAGGAAGGCGACGCGGTAAGCTTCGACAAAGTACTCCTTCTCGACGTAGACGGAGCCGTCAAGGTGGGAGCTCCCGCCGTAGAGGGCGCCAAAGTAGAATGCGAGGTGCTGATGCCTCTCGTGAAGGGCGACAAAGTGATTGTCTTCAAGAAGAAGCGTCGCAAAGGTTACCGTCGTAAGAACGGTCACCGTCAGCAGTTCTCCAAAGTGATGATAAAGAAAATAGTAACCGCTTAAACCAAAAAGGAAATGGCACATAAAAAAGGTGTCGGTAGTTCGAAGAACGGCCGTGAATCAGAGAGCAAACGACTCGGAGTGAAGATTTTTGGTGGAGCGAACTGCAAGGCAGGCAACATACTGAAGCGTCAGCGCGGAACAGTGCACCATCCGGGCCTGAACGTGGGCATGGGCAAGGACCATACTCTCTTCGCCCTCATCGACGGTGTTGTTGTCTTCACCAAGGGTAAGGAAGGACGCAAGTTCATCAATGTAGAGCCCTATCAGAACTGATAAAAGGCTGAAACCAGTTTCGGCACAACCGCAAAAGACCGATTTCCTCAGGAAGTCGGTTTTTTTGCGCCGACATGCGAAACAAAGCAATGAGATGCGGTGTTAATATTTTGTTATTAAATGAAATAATTGTTAACTTTGTAAAGTGAAGAGGATCAGGAAGATTATGGAAAAGGTGCCTGCATGGGTGCTGACGGCAGTGGTGCTTGCAGGAATACTGTGGGCCACGTTGGCTCCTGATCCCTTCGGGCATCGGGAAGTGGAGCCGCCCTTTCCGAATGCCGACAAGGTAGTGCATGCCGTCATGTTCGGCGTCCTGACATTCACAGCTCTGGTCGACTGGGCGCGCGGCCGCAGCTTCCGCAGCGTGAAATGGTACGAATGTCTGCTTATGGCGCTGGTAGCCACACTTATAGGAGTGGTGATAGAATACGCGCAGCGCGTGATGGACCTGGGCAGAAGCTTCGACTATATGGACATGGCAGCCGATGCCGCGGGAGCTTTCGCCGTGGCCGGCATGTGGATAGCCGCCGAACATGTCGGCTTTAACAGAAAGAAAGAATCTCCATGGCAGAGAATGACACATCAGAGGTAAAAGAGGTACAGGAGCCGGCGGATAATGCCGGCAAGAAGCGCCGTAAAGGGCCGCGATGGCTGCGCGTCACGCTGAAGACGCTGATGTGGACAGTCATCGTGGTGTTACTGCTTCCTGTGCTGCTGTATATACCGCCGGTGCAGGATCTGGCTGTCAGAATTGCCAAGGAAGTGGTGAGGAAGTCCACCGGCATGGAGATAGGCATAGGGGAGTTCCGGCTCGGTTTTCCGCTCGACGTGCACCTCAAAGACGTGTATGTTCTCACGGAGCATAAGGACACGATGGTGCGAGCCGGCGAGGCCGTGGCCGACATAAGGCTGCTTCCCCTGCTGCGACTTGACGTGAAGGTGAATCGTCTCGACCTCGTGAACGGTTATTACCGCATGGTGTCGCCCGACTCGTCGATGATCCTTACCATAGACGCCGGACATCTAACCGTCGACGACAAGAGTAGCGTCGACATTGCCAAGAGCCGCATACTTCTCAATAAGGTAAGGCTTGCCGACGGCAACGTGGGTCTTTACATGGACGTATGGAAAAAGAAGCCTACGCCCGAGGATACCGTGAAGTCCACCCCCTTCTATATCTCCGCCAACGACATAGAGATGGAGAATTTCCGGTTCGGTATGTCGATGCTTCCGACAATCGACACGCTGTCGATGGCGGTTGGCAAGGTAGCGTTGGCCAACGGGGTGATAGACCTTGGCAAGAACACGGTGACATGGCGACGCGCCGGCATAGAGGGTGGAGAGATAGCCTACATAGTGCCGACGGCAGAATATATCAAGAATCATCCGGCGCCCCCGTCGGAGCCGTCGGCAGGACCTCCGATGCAGATTATGGGCGACAGCATATCGGTGCGCGGTGTGTCGGCGCTTTATGCCACGAAGGGCGTGAAGCCGGCGCCAGGATTCGACCCGTCGTATATCTCGGTGAGCGGCGTGGAGATAGGAATGAGGCAGTTCTATAACGAGGCCTCCACGGTAAAATTGCCGCTCACGCGGCTGCAGGCGAAAGAACGCAGCGGACTGCAGATTGTCAATGGCCGTGGTCTTATAGCCGTCGACTCCATAGGTCTGAATATCTCGGGAGTATCGTTGCAGACATTATACAGCAGATTGCATGCAGATGCGGAGGTGCCGTTTGCGCTGATGGCACTGGAGCCAGACGCGCCGATGACGGCGCAGGCGGGGGGCCGTCTGGGACTCCCGGACATAGAGGCATTTATGCCCGCGCTCAAGGAGTATACAGCGAAGATACCCGGCCGCAAGCCGCTGGAGTTCAAGGTAGATGCCCTCGGCACGCTGTCGCGGCTGAGCATTCGCAACATCGAGGCTGAGATGGCCGGCGTGCTGAGACTCAAGGCATCGGGAAAGGCCGACAATCCGCTTGACTACAGGAAGATGCGTGCACAGGTTGCCATAGACGGAGCACTTATGGACCCGCGGCTTGCCGAGCAGTTTCTGCCCAAGACGGAGATGCGTGTACCTGCTTTCGCCATCAAGGGAACGGCTTCGGCCGACGGGCTGGCTTATGGCGCCGACCTGGCGCTGACAACCACCGCCGGCGACCTCGCGGCTAAAGGACACGTGGCGCTAACGCCTGAGACGTATCATGCCGACATAACGGCATCGCATATCAATGTGGCGCAGTTCATGCCCTCACTCGGCATCGGAAGAGTATCGGCAACCGTCAATGCGCACGGTGCCGGATTCAATCCGTTGAACGGCTCTGCCGTTACAGATGCCGATGTGGCCGTGTCGTCAATAGAATACCAGGGCCGCGAATACCGCGACATAACCGCAAATGTGGTATTGAGTCCCGACCATAACCTCAAGGTCCGTGCCAACTCCGACAATCCGGGACTGAGCCTCAACCTCGACGGCGAGGGAACGATACTCCCCGACAACTATACCGTGGACCTGCGTGCCGACATAAGAGACCTCGACCTGATGCAGCTGGGCTTTACCGACAGTATGTGTAACGGCAAAGGGAAGGTGATGCTCGCCGGCAACGCGCAGCCCGGCAAATGGCTCTACGACGCGGATTTGAAACTGGAGGACTTCGACTGGAACATGCCGGGACGTTACATACATCTTCCGGGTGGCGCCCATGCACGAGTCAAGGCCGAGGAGATGCTTACACGCCTCGACCTCGACTCGCACCTCACATCGCTGAGCTTCGAGAGTCCCAACGGGCTTCAGCAGTTGATAGAGTCGTTCACGGCTACGGCCGACACGGTAATGTCCCAGGTTCAGCAGAAGAACATAGCCGTGGATGCCATAAAGCGCGTGCTGCCGCAGTTCCGGCTTGACGTCAACGCCTCGGGACGAGGACTGTTGGGACAGGTGCTGATGTCGTCGGGCATCGGCATGGATACGGTATGGGCACATGTGGAACGCGACTCCATGATACATGGCAGCGTCAACTTGCTCGCGCTTACAACAGGCACCATGACCCTCGACACCCTGGGCCTGGCTCTCAAGGAGCGCGGTCAGCTCCTTGACTATCACGCACATATGGGTAACCGCCCCGGCACTCTCGACGAGTTTGCCGAAGTGAACGTGAAAGGTTATCTGGGACACAACCGACTGGGCGCCTATCTCACTCAGAAAAACATTTCGGGCGAGCAGGGCTACCGGCTGGGTCTTACGGCGGCAATGATGGACTCCACAGTGTCGGTGCACTTCACCCCACTGAAGGCCACGATTGCCTATATGCCGTGGACGCTCAACAACGACAACTACATAGACTATAACTTCAACAACATGCAGGTAGACGCCAACCTGCAGGCCATGAGCCGTGAAAGCTCCATCATGGCGCGTACGGAACCGGATGCCGACGGCGGCAAGCAGCTCCGGCTGCAGATCGCCAACGTGCATATAGAGGACTTCATGCGCATGTCGCTGTTCGCGCCCCCGATAAAAGGCACCGTGAATTCCGATCTCGCAGTGCATTACCGTGACAAAGAGTTTCAGGGAGGAGGGACTCTTGATATAAAAGGATTCCAGTATGAGAACACCTTCGTGGGGAATCTGGGTCTGGATGTAAGCGGTCGTTATGGCATGGATACAGGAAATGTAGCGGCCGACGCCTCTTTGCGTGTCGACGGCAGGAAGGCCATGACGGCCTATGCCCACACCAACACCATGGACAAGAACGTCAATGACAGCGTGGGTCTGACGCTTACTCGTTTCCCGCTGCGCATTGCCAACGCCTTCCTTGGCAACAATGCACGCCTGTCGGGATTTGTCAACGGCGACATGCGTATGTCGGGCAAATTCTCAGACCCCGTGCTCAACGGCTACATAGCCATGGATTCGGCGAAAGTATACATTCCTATGGCGGCGGCGACACTTACTTTCGACACGGTGCCGATTACCGTGGCCGCCAACAAGCTTCATCTCGACGATTTCGACATATATGCGGCCAACGACAATCCTCTGACACTTGCGGGTACTGTTGATGCCGGGGATTTCAACAACATTCTCTTTGACCTTGGCGCCCATGCCGCCAATATACAGCTGATCAAGAGCGACAAGCGGTCCAAGGGCGACATCTACGGCAAGATATTCATGAATCTCGACGCCACGGTGAAAGGACCCATGCAGCGCATGGACATCAACGGCAACGTAAACCTTCTGGGCACCACCGACGCGACATACCGGCTAAATATACCAGAAAGCCAGTTCAACACACAGGCCGACGATGATGTGGTGAAGTTCGTGAACTTCAGCGACACCACGCAGGTTGCCGATGCCGACACGGTGGTGGAATCGTCGCTAAACATGCGTGTCAACGCCAATGTGGTGATAAGTCCTGGGACGCAGCTGCAGGTGCTTCTGAGCACCAACGGCACCGACAAGCTGCAGATAGAGCCGTCGGCCAACCTTCATTATTACCAGAGCTATATGGGCGACATGACGATGAACGGCACGCTGACTCTGGGCAACGGTTTCATACGCTACGCCATACCGGTGATGGGCGAGAAGATGTTTGACTTCAATCCGTCAAGCACGCTTACATGGACGGGCAATATCGCCAACCCTACCCTCAACGTGACGGCTACCGACCTCATGAAAGCCAGTGTGACCACCGACGGCAATTCGCGTCTTGTCAACTTCCTGGTGACATTGCACGCCACGCAGCCTGTCGACAGGCTCAAGGTGGCCTTCGACCTGAGTACCAACGACGACCTCACCATACAGAACGAGCTGCAGTCCATGACTCCCGACCAGCGGCAGACACAGGCCATGAACCTCCTGCTCTACGGACAGTATACAGGCCAGGGTGGCACGAAGGCCAACGCCAACATCGGCGGTAACGTGCTGTACAGCTTCCTCGAATCGCAGCTCAACTCATGGGCCGCCAAGAATATACGTGGCGTGGACCTGACATTCGGCGTCGACCAATACGATGTGGGCACCAACGGGAACAAGACCACCAACACCAGCTACAGCTATCAGGTGTCGAAGTCACTGTTCAACAACCGCTTCAAGATACGTGTGGGAGGCAACTACTCCACCGACCAGAATGCGGAAGACAACCTCGCCCAGAATCTTATCAGCGACATATCGTTCGAGTATATCCTCAAACAGACTCAGACCATGAACATGTCGGTGGAGCTCTTCCGTCATCAGGGTTATGAGAGTATTCTGGAGGGTGAGATTACGGAGACGGGCGTGGCGTTCACCATGAAACGCAAGCTGTCGAGTCTGTTGCGTATGTTCCGTTTCCGCCGCAAGAAGAAATCGAATGCCTCCAGAGGCGCCGCGCCGCAGCCTGTAGAGGCGAGAAATGTGACTGATACCGTAGATACCGTCAACACCATAGAGAACACAGTCAATGGGAATGAAGTGGACAGATAAGGGTTTTGTGGCCATAGTGTCGGTGCTGTCGCTTATGCTGGCGGCGTCATGTTCCACCACGCGTAGGCTGGGCGAGAACGAGACTTTGTACAACGGCATGAGCATCAAGGTGACACCGGTGGAGGACGAGAAGGTGCCTGCCGGCGTCGGCAGCGACCTCACAAAGGCCGTGGACGTGCGGCCCAACAATCCATGGCCATGGCTCAGACCTTACAAGAGAATGCCTTTCCCGCTCGGACTGTGGGTCTACAACAACTGGAACGACTCCTGCAAAGGGATAAAGAAATGGCTCTACAACAAGTGGGTGGCCCAGCCAGTGCTCATAAGCGACGTGCGCCCCGACACGCGCGTGAAGATGCTGAAGACAATCCTCAACAACAACGGCTATTTCGCCGGCAACGCCTCGTTTGAGGTAGACTACAACAAGAAGAATCCCAAGAAGGCCAACATAAAGTACAATGTCACCCTTGGCGAGCCATATCTCATCGACAGCCTGATATACCTCAATGAGAGCCGCGAAATGGTTGATTCCAGCCATAAGGTGTTGTGTCATTTCATCGACTCGCTGGCGCATAAGGAGCGCTATCTGCGCGTCGGGGAGCGTTTCTGCGTCGACTCGCTGCTGGCTGTGCGCGTAAACATCACCAATGCGCTTCGCAACAGGGGATGGTTCTATTTCCGGCCTGAGTATATAGAGTTTCTGGCCGACTCGCTGCTGAAGCCTGAGCGTATAGCTCTGAAGCTCACGCTTGCCGCCAATACTCCCGACATGTCGCTGCGGCGTTATCGTGTGGGAAACATCACGACATACGTGCGTCGGCGCAGCGAGAGACGCCCCGGTACCCCCGATACCATACATTCCAATCGTGGCGACATAATAGTGTTCCGGCCTTCACGGCTGCGCGAGAGCCTGATACCTTCGTGCATCACATTCCGCAACAACAAGATATTCTCCGTGCGCGACATGGACCGTACGCAGAACAGGCTGGCACGGCTCGGAATATTCGGCAACATCAATATATCGGCTGTTCCCGCCGACACGCTGGCTTCCGATCCGCGCCTCGATGTGGTGATCGATTGCCGCTTCGACCTCCCTATGGAGGCCTCGCTCGAGGCAAACCTTACCTCCAAGTCAAATTCCTACATAGGCCCTGGTCTTGTGTTCGGACTTACCCATAACAATGTGTTCGGAGGTGCCGAAAGGCTCACGCTGCAGCTCAGCGGCAGTTATGAATGGGAGACAGGGCACAACCGCAGCGACGCCATGAACAGCTATGAGCTGGGCGCTTCGGCCACGCTCGCGTTTCCCAGGCTCCTCGCGCCGAATTTCATCAAGCGTACCCGCAGGGAACTCAACTGGACAAACATCGACCTAAGCGCCGATTTCATGAACCGTCCCCGTTATTTCCGCATGGCTGAGTTCAAGACGGGAATCACCTACCGGTGGAATCATTCGCGACATGTGGTCAACGAATATACTCCTTTCCGGCTTACCTATAACAAGCTGTTGCGCACCACCCATACCTTCGACTCCATCATGGAGCAGAATCCTGCTGTCGCGTTGTCGTTCCAGAGCCAGTTTATCCCGGAGATGTCGTATACCTACACCTACGACCGCTGGTTCGAGCGTTCGAAAATGAATGGTGTCAATTTCACGGCCACGCTTACCGAGGGTGGCAACATCTTCTGGGGTCTGTGGCGCATGTGCGGCGTGAAGGGTGAGAAGAAGCTCTTCGGCATGCCTTTCTCGCAGTTTGTGAAGGGTCAGGGGCAGCTGGTATATTCGCGGCGTCTGAAGTATGGCAGCGACATGTGGCTGGTGACCCGGCTGCTTGTCGGGGCGGCCCATGCCTATGGCAACTCGTCGCAGGTGCCTTATTCGGAACAGTTCTATATCGGCGGCGCCAATTCCATACGTGCGTGGACCGTACGGTCTCTGGGTCCGGGTAGCTACAGGCCGCCTGTCGACCTGCGCAACGGCTATTTCGACCAGACGGGTACTTTCAAGCTGGAAGCCAACGCCGAGTTTCGTTTCCCAATCATCAGTGTGCTGCACGGCGCCGTGTTCGTGGATGCCGGCAACATATGGCTGCTGAAGGATGACCCCTTGCGGCCCGGCGGTCTGCTCACGAGGAAGAATTTCGGCAACGACATAGCGTTGGGTACCGGTGTGGGTCTGCGTGTCGACATAGGCATGATGGTAATTCGCGGCGACCTGGGATATGGGCTGCATGCCCCTTATAACACCGGCTCGAGTGGCTATTTCAACATCAAGCCTAAGGATGCCTTCTGTTTCCATCTTGCCATAGGCTATCCATTCTGATGAGGTTGGGACGTAACGAACGGTGGGGGGCGGTGTGGCTGATGATAATCACGCTGCTGATATGCGGCGCAGGGTTATGGCTGCGTCAGTGCCGCCGTACCGCCGACATCCCCGAGACTGTCACCATCTACAAGACGCAGACCGACACCATATACCGCTCGAAAAAGAAGGCCAAGAGCGGCAAGACGAGGAAGAACGACAATTCCGTCACACGTGGCAAAAAGAAGAGAGGAGGAAAGCACACCCCCGCCGCACCGGCTGCACAACCCCGCGACTTCCTCACCGACACTATCGGCATTGCCCGGCCTTAGAAACTGTTTAAATTTATGAGCCAATGATTTTGAGAAGATTTTTGTGGGATTTCCGCAAGTTGAGGAGGGAGCGATGCGGGCATCGTGACCGACGAAACTTGGCGGAAAGCACCAAAAAGATTCTTAAAAGCATGGCTTCATAAAGTATAATA
>CABUTY010000010.1 GCA_902494595.1 uncultured Porphyromonadaceae bacterium
GCCCTATCGCCTCAAGCGCCGAACTTAATGCCAGCGAGTTTATCACTGTGGCCAACATTCCCATCTGGTCGCCCTTGACACGGTCAAAACCTCGGTCTATACCTTTAAGACCACGGAAGATATTGCCGCCGCCTATCACTATGCCTATCTGCACGCCGCTCCTTGCCGCTGCCATTATCTGTCGGGCATATGAGTTAAGACGATCCGTGTCTATACCCTGACCGGCTCCCGCCGCCAGACTCTCTCCCGACAGTTTCAATAATATCCTGTTGTATTTCATAATTCTTTATTCTTTCTCTTGTTCGCCAGAGTCTTCACACAGGTGCACACCACACCCTTTGGCTTTCTTAGATTCCAAAATTAATCAAAATATCGCAATAACCAAATATGCCGCCCCCGATTCTGCCGCATATAACCGAAATTCATAACGAATGAAAGCACTAATAATCTGATTTTCACCGCGAAACATACTTCCCTCTTTTGAGAATACGCTCTCTTTGTATTAACTTTGCGTATTGTATCAACTTTGCGCAAAACTAAGAGACAAGAGATTATGAGTTTACCGGCCATATATTTCATCTACGGCTTGAGCGTGATGTTCTATTTCATGATGGGATGGTTTTTCATACGCAAGAACCGGGAGACGCTGTCACGTCTTGTGGCCGCGCTCATGATTCTTATCGGCCTGCAATGTCTGGGGGCGCTGGCATTCATACCCGGCGACATGGACGCCGACAATTTCAAATGGATGTTTATATCCACCACCGACATGACCGCCGTGCCCTTTTACGCGTTTGTCCTTATCGAGCTGTGCCGCCCCGGCTCTCTGTCGTTAAGAAAAATGGCGGTCCACGAGATTCCTTTTCTTCTCCTGCCCATCCTTTACCTCTTCACAAGGCTCCCTCTATTCTACTACGCAGATGTGATATGGGCCGGAATATACGGCACGGGATATGCCGTATGGACCGTCGTGGCTATACCGCGTTATCACCGTTTGCTAAAACAGAGATTCTCTTACACCGAAAATATCAATCTCAACTGGCTGAGGATAATTCTTTTCTCCTTCTTCGTGATTCTGTCGCTATGGATAGCGGGATGCCTTATTGTCAACATCGATATCGAAGGTGTCTACATGCTTGGGTCGCTCGTGATATGGATGTTCATATGTTATTTCATCTACCGTCATGAATCGGTCATCAACGAACTTTCCGAACCGCTGAACCCTGCGCTTGCCGGAAACGCTGAAGATGCAGAGGCGGCTGTCGACGGTTCCGACGACCTTACTGAAAGAATCATGACGCTGTTTGAAAATGAACGCATATTTCTCAATCCTCAGCTGAAACTCTCTGATGTGGCCGCCATGGCAAATTCCAACAGAACATACGTGAGCCGGTTCTTTAACACCAGTCACGGGAAGACTTTCTTTGAGTTCGTCAACGACTACCGCGTGCGCTATGCCAAGCAACTCCTGCAAAGCACTTCAGAACGCATCGAGGTGATTGCCGAACAGTCGGGCTTCAACTCACGACAGTCGTTCCACCGCGTGTTCAGCAAATTTGCCGGCTGCACACCCGAAAAGTTCCGGAAAGAGACAACACACTGATTATCAGGCGATATTTATTATTTGAGACATATAAATTTATCTATTGATACAGACGCGCGGACAGGTTCATATGGTTTGAGACATACTTTTATATGCAATGTTTCCTCCTTACGGTCTGCCATTACATAATTTTGCACATCCCTCACATAAATAACATAAGTCACATCCCTCACATAAACCAACATAACACCATTAAAACCATGAAATCAATTCTGAGACTGATGGCGCTCACCGTCATCCTGCTGCCTCTTCTCGCTGCATGCGGAAGCAAAACCGAAACCAATTCCGGAAGCAAAGCAGAAAAGACCGAAACGTCGGCTCCTGCATCTCTCGACATGCAGAGAATCACCGATATCTCCAAAAAGAACTCCGACGAAATCACATCTTCCGACTTCGACTTCCTCATCGACCAGATGGAAATAGTCATGAAGCCTACCAAGGACATGACTTCCGAGCAGAGAAAAGAATATATGGGTAATCTTGACAGCGACACACAGGGCGCCATAATAATCGTGGGCCTCGCCATTCAGACCGCTTCCGAAAAAGGAATGTTGTCCGACAAACAGCTGAAGAGAATGGCCGAAATGGAAAAGAAATACGACAATGATGAGAAGTAACCGTAACGGTATTTATGTCCTGCTTGCGTCGGTGCTGGGCATGCTGTTGCCGTCGGCGACGTCATGGGCAGCCACCGACGGAGCATCGGTGAAGAGTCCTCATCTGACGCCACGAACCCGCTTTCTGAAGAAGGATGTCTCTTTCTCGGCCATGCACCCCGTAAGCGAGGGGATATTCGCCTTGCAGGAGTATAACCGCAAGTATGGCTACGGCTCATATTTCGGCTTCTGGACTATCGACGGCAAATGCCTCTTCGATGCCCGCTACGAACAGATGGGAGGAGTGCCCATTTTCGACAATGGAGCCGTTGTGGTGAAAGGGCTTAAAAACGACAAGGGTTTTAAGCCGGTGATGATTCTCTATGCCGACGGGTCGGCGCGGGAATTGCCGGAAAGCTATAAGGAGGTGTCACAGTTTCACGACGGCGTGGCCGTGGTGCGACAAGGGGGTCTCGGCGCCAAGGGAACCTCCAATTTCTGCATCGACACCCGAGGGAATAAGGTGTTCACCTCACTTGGTCCCGGCGACGTGATGGAGGTGGGGTACCTCCGCGACGGCCTCCGGCGCGTAAAGATACGCACAGAACCTGAACGTTTCAGATACGTGACACGCTGGGGATTCATCGACGACAAGGGAAACTGGAAAATACAGCCCCGTCTGAAGGATGTCAGAGAGTTCGCCAACGGTTACGCGCTGGTGATCGACGAGACTGACAAGATGAAATTCATTGACACCAAAGGGAATACCGTATATGAGTTTCCGGGCACCTCGTCCGACCTTACCTATACAAAAGACCTCAGCGATATCTCCGACGGCTATTTCATGCGCAAGAACGTTTTTTATGACCTGAAGGGCAACGAGGTGAAGCGTTATCATATGGCTACCGGCTTCACCGACGGCTATGCCTTCGTGCAGGACGACAGAGAGAGCCCGATATACACGGTGGATACACGTTTCCGGAGAATACGCACTCTCTACGGAGTCAACGTCCACAGTGGCAATGTCCTTCTCGGCGTCGACAATCCCCGCTTCGGCGACAGTGGGCTGGGCACCATCGACCGCCGCAATGTCGTGACTCCCGACGGCACCATGCGCGTAATCGGCAAGACATGGCCTGCGGAAATCGGCGACTTCTATCCCGGAGAATATGCCAAATGCAGCTCCACATTGCGCCTCAGATTCACAGGCAAGGAATATGAATATCTGGGTTATATCAACGGCAAGGGCGAATATGAGGTAGTGTTCTGCAATGATGAGAGGGGAGGAGGACCTTTCAGGCCGGGAGATCCGATAGAACCGGAGCCATGGACCGGCGACACGCTGCCACGCTGGCTCCCTCCTGTCGACACCATTCCCGAAGGACCTAAAGACGTTGTCAAGGTGAAGTACAACGTCAAGGTCATGGCCTCACCTGCAGAGGGGGGCCGGGTGGCCGGCGGCGGTACGTACTCCTACGGAGATACGGTGACGGTGGGAGCCAAAGCCAACGAGGGCTGGAAAATCACCGACATAGGCTGCGACAACCAATTTGCCCGCACTTCCGTCATAAACAAGTTTGTGGTGCGCGGCGATATGGAGATAACTGTTTATTTCCTTAAGGATGACGATGTGACGCCTGTAAGAGACGGCATCTATTCCGGGGAATTCAGTTTCCGTCCCAATGGCGAGAGGTCCAAACAGACATACACCGTACCCATCTATCTCGAGACCTCCTCGACATCGGCGATAGAATCTCCCTACGGACCCGCCACCAGAGGATTTATGGCGGTGATGCTCAATCCCGACGAGAAGATTGTGGATACATCGGTCGACCGCGCCGCGGGCAAAGAGCGTGGAACATACAGCATGAACGTGTTCTATGTGCCTATGCAGGTAGCCGGACAGATTGAGGAGAATGGCCGCAAATATCTTCTGCTCAACGGCGGCGATATAAAGGTCAACAATCTCAAGATACTCAGCGCCGGCGAAAAGACTGCGGATGTGAATGCCCTGGAAACACTGATGGTGAACCTTATGCTGAAGTTTGACGCTCCCGATATGGGTGTCAAGGGGGGATCGTACCGCGTGGAGATGAAAGACATCGACGAGAAGAGCGGCGCCTTCACCTTCGGCAAACTTGAGCGCATCCACAGCCGCAAGGGATGGATTCCGGCAGGCAGCGACGACTTTGAAAACGTGAAGCGCGGATTCTTCATTATCAAGGCCGACCGGGGATTGCCTGCCAACTACCTGGAAGGCATCAGGATGACACCGTCGTCAAAGCGCAATGATGTGCTGTGGACTCCGACTCCCGGATTCTTCGAAGGCGACATGAGCTGGCTTGAGTCATTTGCCTCCCAGCTGGGCCAGAACTTCAGAAAATTCCAGTCGGAATACGACATCCTCAAAGGCCTTGACATGTGGCAGATCAACGACGCCTTCGACCGTCTGATAAAAGGCCGATAAGCAACCATCGCAATATACCCTTAAAGGGCGCCGGCAGCATTCCGCCGGCGCCCTTTTTATTCGACGCGTACCCGGATTTATAAAATTCCCGAAGAGTCTCCCGGTATATGTCGCCGTAATTGCGCTGCTGCTCCCGGTATGCAATAATCAGTCACAACAGTATTTTCAATATATTATTCTGACGAAGCCTTGAATGATACAATCCGCTTATGAAAGTTCTCGCGAAGACATTCGCTGTAAAGCCAGGGCTCGGCGCCATGATAATCCCCGACGTTCAGGATGCCCAGGATGTTTGGCAATGCACTCCCGTCGTAACCCTTAACCACAAGGACCTTCTCTTGGGGCGAGAGCGTGACGGTGATCGTATCGTTCAATATCGCGGGCGTGGCGTCGGTGCGCCAGTTGATTGGGTTGATGCAGATCTCGTTCGGCTCGCTGACAACCGGCTTTACATATTGCACATCGGAGACGGAGTTATAACAGATCGTGACACCAGTGTCATCAGCTCCCTGCGCGCCCTTTATCCAGGGAGCGGCCGCGATGTCGGAAGGCGTTACCTTGTAGCCCAACACATATGCGGCTACAAGTCTCTCCCTCTGTTCAGGCGTCAGCACCTTCAACAACTCGACCACCGATTTACCGCCCTGACTGAATCCGGCCAAGATGAAGGGACGGTCGTTATTATTCTCAGTCATATAATGGTCGAAGGCATTCCGCACATCGACAAACGATACATCATCGTATCTGCGGCTGATTGTGTCTTCGTTAAGTGTGGCCCATGAATCGAGAGTAATATGACGGTAATGGGGCGAATAAAAATTGTTGCCATCCGCCATATAGTCAGCTACGCCGCACATCTCGATTTCCACATCGTCATGGTGTTTTTTGATTGAGGGGTCGGCGTAATGGCAAATACGACCGTCGGTGGTGGTCCAGTCATATTCCCATGTAGACGGGATATAGAACACATCCACACCTTCCCCTTTGTCATTGAGTTCAATATGCCACATCGAGACGTCAGAGTAGTCAGGCGCAGCAGGAACATACGCACACCCGACAATCTCAGCCTCCGCCGGGACACAAGCGGTAACGGCGCCAAATACCGCTATCCAGAATAACGAAATCAATTTGCGAAAACCCATTTTCATCTATCAGTGTATGAGTATCAGTGTATGAGTCGTTTATGCGTTCTAAGTAAGTCGCGGAAATTATTTTGCATTATCAGCGGCGAAATAATGCCGCCGATAATGCAAAGCCCCCAAATTACTATCATGCGTAATAATTTTCATGACTTACTTATAAATTCATTTTATAAGCACTTTCTCTTTTGCGGCTCCAACTACCTTAACGTAGACGCCCGGAAGAAGATTGCTTTGGGATATGCGTTGCCCGGAAAGGTCGATGTAATACGCGGTTGCGCTCTCTATATCGGTCTCGACGGAGATCACAGATGTTGATACAGATTTCACCTCAACATTTGGTATAAACCAGCGTTTGCCTTTATTTGCGCCTTCAATCATCAGGGCATATTGACCTGCACTAATGAAATCCAAGATTGTTCCGATGATTTCGATTGATTTCTTGGAGTGAGGTTCCAGATAATCCGTACAGTGGTCTAAGTAATCGGAGCCAAAATCGTAATCCTCAGGGTCAACTAATACAGCGCTAATATCTGCATATTCCTCATGATCGGATGTATTATACAAATCCACCCGGATTTTAAAGTCTTCTCCGATTATCAATTCCGTCAATAGTTCAGCGCCAATAATATTGATTCCGGGCTGAAGGCTTTCCAAGTCTACGTTGACTCCGGCTGCATCTTTAGTAATCCTCACATACGGTTTGTAATTCACATTAATTCTTATCTGATGCCATTCTCCGTTATCAAGACGGTAAAGGGGATAAACCTTGTAGGAGCCTTCAGGCAGATTTTCCGGAACTGTTGCCTTTATATCTGTGATATATTCCTGAGTGGGAATATCGTGGAACTCTTTTCCTGAAGATTTGACAATATATTCTTTACCATCATCTTCGCTGACGAGTCGGATTGCAAATGAGAAAATGCCGCCAAGACGACCTAAATTATTGAAAAGATAAGTGGTTTTACCCGTATAGTAGGGATATATAGATAAAGTGTTATTTTTACATTCGGCATATATGCCGGTGAGACAGGCTATATATGACTCCTGCGGAGCAGACCCCGCTTCCGGCAACCGCACTCCGAAGATGGCATATTGGTATTCGTTGTAGCCTCCGCCTCCTCCACCTTCTCCAAGCGAAGAGGGATCAAGGGCTGAAAAACGAAAATAGCCATCTGACAAACCATTCCATCCCCAGTTTATATGGAACAATCCATCGCCGCCATAGCCATCGCAAACGAAAGCATGACCACCAGCACTACTTCTCCCGAGGTAAACCAATGGACGGGATTCCGACAATTCATTATAAATCATGGATTCCCATACGGAAGATTCATACAGATCCCGGTATTCGCACCTCACTCCGACATCATAATGGAAATTGTCAACGAGGGCATTCGGAATGTCGGCTCCGGATGCTGAAGAACCACCTTTGCTTTCGTCACCATAATCCATATGAAGAGAATACCCTACGGATTTCATAAGATTGGCAATGGCATTTCTTTGAGTGTCTGTTCCGGAATTTGCATCGGGATATGTAGACAGCATATCATTCCACACCAGAGGATAATCCGCCAGATTTGCGGATAACGTTTCGTTACCATTATTCCAATAGTAGGATATTTCTCCCGTTCCCCAAGAAGGGTATTTGTGAAAATTCATAACTTGAGCCGTTGCAGTAGCCACACATCCTGTATAGGCATTCTTGCCTTTATAAATAGGGCAAAGTCGGTTGTAGGGCAAATCCTGCCCCCACAAGGACTTTATCAACGGTTCAATGGGTGAAAAATCATTGGAGCGTGACGCGATATATGTTGATGTTACGCCGTTGGATTTTGCCCATTCTATCTGACGCACGTATGTTTCAAGCATGTAAGCCATTGCAGGGGGAATCTGATTCATATCCGTCAATTCAGACTCGGTATACCCAAAAACTGGGGCGGCTATGTCGTCGGCAGAAGCGAAGACAGTGCAGTCGCCCGTGTTGAACATATAATATGCAGGCTGCCCTTTATCCGTTTTCACTGTTTTCACAAGTTTTGGATGTCCACTCGTCGCGGTCAGCATTTTTTGTGCGGAATGTGGCATACCGACGGCACGGCTCCAAGCTTGTTCAGCTGTCAGTTCACAAGCGCTAAGCGCACCCACTGTCAATATTGCCATAGCAGTTATGGCTATGAATTTTTTCATGATGCGTGTATCTTTTGTTGTTTAATTGTCTGTATATCAGTATCAGTCAAGCAGCACCGACATGAAATTTTCCGGCTCAAATATGGCATAATACAAAAGCACTATCACCAAAACCGCCGAAATATATATCACGGGTACTGCGACAAAATACAGGATTGTTTTAAGATATTGTTGCATGCGGCTCTTGAATCTATATGCGTGTGAAATGCCTATGGCACCCATCACTACCCCATATACTATGAGAAGCAGGTAAATGCAGCCATGCAATAAATATGCGAAAGGAAGAAGAATTGCCGATAGTATATATAGCGCATCGGTCATATACATTCCGGCAGCGGTATATTCCGCAAAATTATAATCTTTTTTGGCACTCTTACGAAAGAACACCGGCAACAGCCATGCACAGGGAACTCCGACCAAAAGCCATACAAGAAGAGTAGAGTCTCTCAGGTAATACCAGATGGCAATCGCAGGATTCTCAGCGTCAAACATGGCGTCAACATGCGCCAATGCCGCCTCGTGAGTCTGGTCTCCTATCAGCATCCGAATCACAACCTTCAATAGAATTGAGAACAGCAAGAAAGAAATCGGATCAAGGAGCTTGCTCCTTTTGCAATTAATGTAGTCCGAAATAACGCTCCACGGTTGCGTCAGCAGTCGGTAGGCGGTTGGAATATATTTTGAATTGGCATGATACACCTCAGCTATGGAATGGAATACGAAATGTTTCATCGAAAGCCGTTCCACTGAAGCAGGCTGCCCGCAGATATGGCAATATGGCCCATACAGTGGGGCACCGCAGTCCAGACAATGTTTCTGGGCTGCTCCGTCGCTCACATCAAAGTCGGACGTGTGGTTATGGAGGGTATATATGTCATCCTTTTCCGTTGACATGGATTATTTTGTATTGGTTGTTACCTTCAATACCTCTCCAGCGTCTATGGCTTGCTTAATTTTATCACCGCCATGCGTGACTTTGCAAAGGCTGAGGTCTTCGCCCTGTACTTCTACCACTTTCAGAGTCCCGATTTCAGAACGCGACTCTCGTCCTGCAATAATCCTGACTGAATATACTATCAGTTTTGCGTCCTTATACATTCTATGGGCTGAACCGAGATCTACGTAAACTTCTTTCTGCTTATCTTTCTTTATTGAAGCACCTTCTACTATTGAACCAGTCCAAGGATACTTGTGTCCATAGTAATTGCAGACCTTGCGGTTAAGGGCACTGCGGGCATCGTCCATCGCTTTCTCTTCTGATGCGAGCCATGAGCAATCATCTTCACTGACCTTGAATGTATGGGTATCTACAACCTCTCCCGTTTGCGGATTCTTAAGATTTACTGTGACAGAGATAAGACAACGGTAATATTTATGGGTCTTGCCGTCTGACGTCTTGTCTGTTTTTGTCGTCGAACTGATGTTATTGATGTATCCATCAGCATAAAACACAGGAGCATTTGATTCAATTTCATCCTGACTCAATCCATCCTCAGTGGCGTTGAGCCGCCACGAGCAGCTTATGCCGCTTACGATGCTTGCCCTCACCGCACCCGCATATTGTGGTAGTTGGGTAGAATGGGTATTACCTGAACTCATGGCATCCGCCACAGCTATCAGGACATCACCGACCGAAGGCTTCCCTGTTTTCTGAGGCGTATAGCCAAATTCTCCTACGGCAACTTTATATACGACATTCTTGTCATCCTGACCGTAAGCAGGAAGAATGAATGACAATGCCAGTAAAATTATTGCTAATCTGTTCATATCAATTTGTTTGGTTAAGATTATAAAAATTCGCGAAGCTTTTCACGATACATGTTGCCATAATTTGAGGCATTATAAATTCTGGGATGGGAACCCTTGGTGCCACGCACTGTCTTGTAATAGAGGTCGCGCAGTGTTATGTTAGGGTCAGCCTGCACTTCATCTCGGAAAGTCCGTGTAAAACCGTTGGAGAGCCAGACATTTAAATCTCTGTCAAAAACGTCTGCTTTCGAGGATTCATTGGAATGTGCCGCAGTGAAAACGAGTACTCCGGGAATCCCTTCACATGCTTCGCCGATTGTACCCGAATAACAGGCGTCAAGAACGAACATCAGTTTACGATAGCGGTTTTCTGAATTAAGACCGCCTATGAGCCGTTTCATTTCGTCTCCGTAAACATAGGATCCCGAACCCCACATCAGGGTGTTGCGTGAACCATGTCCGCACCAGAACATTATAATATTATCATTGTCCGTCGGACTAATCACTTCTTTCAGTTTGTCAGAAGATTTTCCAGTCATGATGTCCCATAAATCTGCTACCGAAATGTCCGATAGATGGTAATCCACTTTTACGTCATGGTATAGGTTCTCGCCGTCTGATGTCACCCTTATATCTCCCGGACGGGCATTATTAGGATGATTGGCGATGTTGTCCTCCATAATCAGGATGATATGTTCATCGTCATACCCATGGCTTTTGAGCATCTGGTAAAATGCGAGTGCATCCGCTTGATGCCGATAGTTGATCCATGTGTCGGATGCTCCGACAACCACAGCATACCGACTGTTGAGCCGGGGATACGAGAAATCCTTCTGATTTGGATTGAAAGTCTGGGAATGATTCGAAGTCCAGGCCCATGCCTGTTCAGTGGATATGCTTCCGTCAGCTCCGTTCAGTGTAAGATATTCAAGAGTGGTGAACTTTTCGTTTTCCAACAGCCAATGCGCGTAATATGTGCCTGTCACGCTGTTGTGAAACTTGGCATCCCATGTCCAGTCGCTTGACACACCACGAATATCCGGATTCCCTCCTGCTGCGAGCCGTGAGAAAGTCTCTTGCAAATCTGCGGCAGTCCATCCGTCACAGACGTCACTTTCGCGACCGTCAACCACACGCATTATAGCATCGTTGAGTTGCTCGTTCTCCCGCCGGGAGAAAATGGAGAATGCCGCAAGCATCAGGGCATCGTACAACTGTGCTTCGCCGGCTACCGGCTCTTCACCGAATTTGCCTATATATGCCGACAACCATCCGCTGCGAGGGTCGGCACTGGGACTGATACCCTCATATATCATATTTTTGAGTTTCCCTTTGGCACCCGGGGAATTTACTATGTCCGAGCAAAGAATCTCAGGAAATTTCAAATATTCATGAATCTTCAATCCCGCCTTCAACTTACCGATTTCAGCATCCAGGGCTTCGACAAAGGATATGGAGGATGGGGCGAAAATAACAGATTTATTATTCCATTCGCTCTGACCGCTAAGTTCATTGACAGCCTTGATTACGTCTGCTTCTGTATGGCAGATGAATGTTTCATCCACCGTCAGATTCAGTTCGATTGCCTGATAAGAAAACCAATCGCTGAATGACTGCCCATAAGGGTCATCCGTGGTTATCAGGGCCACATGACCCTTCCCACCGAGTTTCGCCTCGGTCAGTAGTATCTCACTTTGGGTAATGTCACTTTGGGTAAAGAACCAGAGCCCATTATGGCCCCCGAAAACACGTTGCATCTCAGTGGCAGTCACAGTGGGGAGAAGCATCGGAATCCGACCGCCGACCTGCTGGGCCACGGTATATGCTTTCCCAGAAGAATATGGTCCGACAATTAGTTCATACTCTCCACTCTTAGCCATATTATTCGCTTTTTCAGCAAGATCCGGCTGGGCTTCGTCAATCCATTCAATATCGAGAGCGATTCGTTTATTCTGTCCGGCTTGTGCTTTTGATATGTTTTCGAGTGCCCAGGCGGCGGTTGCTTTCCAGTTGTCTGACAGTTCCTGAGGACAAATCACAGCAATTCTGTGATGAACTGGCTGGACAGTTTCGGTTCCATCTGGCTCGTCATTCTGACATGCCGCCAACGGCAGCATCAATAAGACGGCAAGTAGCCATGTCTGAAAGTTAACGAGCTGCTTCATACTCAGCCTCCCTTCTTAGAGCATTCTCATAGTTGGCATCGTAGATATTCTGCCAATATTGAGGATTATCGTAATATCCATCCCAGATGTCGTTGATTTCGTAGAACAATGTACTCAGCTTCACCGATGCCACTTCGTCTTTCATGCCAAAGTCACGATGACCGGATAGGTCTTCGCCGAATATCCAACGCGATACATAATCTTTAACAACTGTCTTGACATCGACAAGCATAGAGAAGGGAACACGCTTGCTATATGTGGAGCAGTCCACGTCCATTCCGGCAATCAGCATCAATACGAATGGCGATTCTCGCGAAAACTTATAGACACCGGCATTGCTGCCCTTTGCAAGTGGGAAAAAGAAATCGTTCTGATTCTCGGCAGCCAATCTATACAGACTGTCCGGCATTGACCATCCGAAATAAGTGTCACTCAGAAAATGTCTGACAATCTTTCCATAAGGACGTGACTTCAGATAGCCGTCCGAAAATCCTTTAGCGGCTTCATCTGAAGTAAGGTCTCCTTGCTTACCATAAATGATGTGGACCTTTTCAGAGCCATTGGCAAGACACCCGGAAAGATAAGCCGCACCGTAGCGAGAAATACGGAACGTGGCGAAATCGGAGGAGACGCCCGTTCCGTCATGCTCAAATAGAATCACAGATTTTGAAGGAGAGGGATTGACATTGGCAAGAAGCCCTGAGTATTCGGCATCTGGAAGAATCAACAGGCGCCGTTTGTTGTTCTCGTCATCCGACCATTGCCGAACATATTCGCCGGCCTGCTCCAATGTCTTCGGGCGCAGTAACGACACTTCAA
>CABUTY010000011.1 GCA_902494595.1 uncultured Porphyromonadaceae bacterium
CATCCTGAGCCACAGCCGCATCGCCGAGGATGCCACCCGCAGCGAGAAGCGCGAGAAGGCACCCCGCCGCAGCGAGAAGCACGAGAAGAGCGAGAGCATAGCTCCCCAGCAGCTCGAGAAGACTACTCTCGGCGACCTCGGCGCCCTTCAGGCCCTCAAAGAGCAGATGCAGAAGGAAGAAGGAAAATAATTCCACATACATAAGGAACACACAGCATAATCCGAGGGGAACCGGTACCTCTATGGCACGCCCCTCGGATTTTTATTTTACACTAACACTCACAATCAATGAAAACAACATTTACCTATTTCATGACGGTAGCAGCTATCCTGGGCATGTTGCTCACGGGCTGCAAGAAGGATGACCCGGACGTACCCAACAATCCCAACGACGACAGAGAGCACGCCGACTACGGCCAGCTCAAGGGGAACCTCATCTGCGTGGGCAAGACCCGCAACGTAACCTACACCAGCGCCATTCTTCTGGGTACTGTAGACTTCCCCAAGATTACCAGCGACCACACTTACGGCATTGTGTACATGCCTGCCATGACCACTGCTAATTTCGACTATGAAGGGAAACTGCTTCTCAACGGACACAGCGACAAATACGACAAGGAGGAGTATGTGTGCACATCCAAGCAGATCAACAGCTCGGCAACCGACGGCAAGTTCGAGAAGGAGCTCGTGCACCTCATGCCCGCCACTACCTACTATTACCGCGCATACGTGGCCATAGGCCAGAATGTGAACTATTCCTCCGTGGCTACCTTCACAACGCTCGACCCGTCGCAGGAGATGACCATCTCCACCTCTGACGTCAGCGCCCTCAAGGCGGTATGCGCCGACATGAACGGCATCGTCAACGTGGGTAACCTCCGCGACGTGAACGAAGACCAGCAATATGGCTTCATCTTCACCGACGCCAAACAGATGTCGACCGCCGAGACTCTCACATACGAGTGGTACAAGGAATGGACAGCCAACCACTTCGAGACCGAGGAAGACTTCGACAAGCCCTCTCAGGTTACAACCTCCGAGAACATGAACGGCCGTATCACCTGCAATGTCGATGATCTCATCCCGGGCGTAACATATTACTGTCGCTCCTTCTTCTACTGGAATGGCAAGTACTTCTACAGCCCCGATGTCAAGACCTTCACGACAGTGGCTCCCTCGGAGATTGAGGTAGGCATTAAATCCATCGAAAAAATCACCGCCACCTCCGCTACCCTCAACGGTACCGTCGCCTACACCAAGACCGGCATCGACCGCCTGGACTGCGGATTCATGATTTCCAAAGATTACTCCAATGCGTCGGAGTTCGATATGAACAGCGAGGAAATTGTGGCATGGTCCGACCGTAACAAGTATCCCAAGGCCAAGATTTTCTATGTGGAGACCGAAACCGACAAGCGCGACTTCCAGAAGTCAATCACCGGCCTTACCAAAGAGACAGTCTATTATGTACGTCCCTACGTAGAGCTGGTGGAAGTGGAGAAGAAAGATAAGGATGGCTCCATTAAGAAAGAGATGCTCTATTCCTACGGAAACGTGGAGCAGTTCAAGACTACCAAATAAGAATCTGAAGGAATAAAAGGATTTATCTGAATTAAATAAAAGCACTCCGCACGGAGTGCTTTTTGTTTCTTTTGCTTCTTTGAAAATGTTTTTGTAATTTTGAGATTCAAAACAGGGAGAGATGAAAAAGCGAATCATGATATTGATGCTTTCGGTGATGGCTATAGCTATCGCCGGCAACAGCCGTGGCTGGGAGCCGGTGAAGGCGGAGCGCAGCGACATCCGGCTTGTGGTTCGCGACAACGACATAGAGATCAAGAATGCACCGGGCATCATACAGGTACATACCCGCACGCCGGTGCAGATCAAGATCTTCACCATCCTGGGGCGGCTGGTGAGCAGCGATACCCTCCCGCAGGGGACTATGCAGTTTACCGTCCCGGCCCACGGCGTATATATCGTCAAGGCCGGCGACATCACCTGCAAGGTCGCCGTCTGATAATTAATCTTTGATCGTTAATCATTGATCTTTAATCTTGATACCAAAACACGAAGGATTATGAAAGGCAAAGAAATCAACTGGTCGGAACTGCCGTTCGGGTATGTAAAAGCCGACTATAACGTACGCTGCACCTACAAGGACGGCGAATGGGGACCGATAGAAGTCAGCGACTCGGAATATGTGTCGCTGCACATAGCATCCTCATGTCTGCACTATGGCCAGGAGTCGTTTGAAGGCCTGAAGGCATTCCGCGGCAAGGACGGCAAGGTGCGCGTGTTCCGCATGGAAGAGAACGCGAAGCGTTTCATCCGCAGTGCCGAAGGGATAGCCATGCAGCCGATGCCCGTGGAGAAATTCTGCGAGATGGTGCGCATGGTGGTAAAACTCAACGAAAACATCATACCTCCCTACGGCACAGGTGCCAGCCTCTACATACGCCCGCTGGAGATAGGCATAAGCCCGAAGGTAGGTGTGAGCCCCTCGTCGGAATATATGGTGATCATGCTGGTGACGCCGGTAGGACCATACTTCAAGACGGGCTTCAAGCCGGGGCGCGTATGTCTGAGCCGCGAGTATGACCGTGTGGCTCCCAAGGGCACCGGCTCCATAAAGATCGGCGGCAACTATGCCGCATCGCTCGTGGCCGGCGAAAAGGCCCATCAGCTCGGCTACGGCGTGATGCTCTATCTCGACCCGAAAGAGAAGAAATACCTCGACGAGTGCGGCGCCGCCAACTTCTACGGCGTGAAGGGAAATACCTACGTGACGCCGGCCTCGGAGACCATCCTCCCCTCCATCACCAACAAGAGCCTTCGCCAGATAGCCCGCGACATGGGCATGAACGTGGAAGAACGCCATATCCTCTACGACGAGCTCAAGGACTTCGATGAAGTTGGCGCCTGCGGCACAGCTGCCGTCTGCTCGCCTATCGGCGAGATTGTCGACATCGACAACGGCACCAAATTCGAATATGGCATGGATACGGTAGGACCTGTAACCCAGAAGCTCTACGACACTATCCGCGGCATCCAGAACGGAGAAATCGAAGACAAGCACGGCTGGACCGAAATCATCGAATTCGACTGAGAAGCGCGGAACAGGGCTTACCGCGAGCTCCCGCTCGCGGAACGGCCGCTGCTAAAATAGGGCTGCCAAATTCAGCCAAATCAGGGCTGCTAAATCAGGGATGCCAAATTCAGCCAAATCAGGGCTGCTAAAATAGGGCTGCCGAATTATACGCATCCAAATTCATTATGCAAGGCCTCGAAACGCGCAAGCGTCTCGGGGCCATGCTTTGCCATGGAGGCCATGATGCGCTCCAGGCTCTTTTCCTCCCGGGGGTTGCCTGACTTGCTGAAGAATTTGTCGGCATAGCAAATGATTTTCTCCTCTGGGGATTGTGGGGTCATATCGCGGAGCGGGAGGGGGAGCTGCTGACTGCGGATGTCGGCGATGGTGATGCCGGCGCCTGTATGGCGCTCGCAGACGAGGGCATGCCGCGGCAGCCCTATGGAATCGAGGAGCTCGCGCCCCAGTACGCCATGACGGATGTATGGCTCGGAGCCATGGCAATGGATACCCGGGGCATCGGCGAGAAAAATCCCTATGTCATGGAGCATTGCCGCCTCCCTGACGAAATCCACATCCACCACGAGCCCTCGGCGCCTTATGCACTCCAGGGCTTTTGCCGCCACACACCGGCTATGGACGCGCAGCAGCTCGCCCAGCTCCTCATTGCCACCATACCAGCGGCCATATATCCCTTCTATATCCATATCCATATCCTCATTATAACTGCCGGCCTGCGGCTATCGGCTATCGGCGCCCTCCTCGCTTCAGCAGCGGAGGCCTCCGGTCACTGAGCTTTCGCGGCTCGGGGCTCCGGCCGGCTGTGCCTCTGAAGCCGCGTCGGTGGCCGAAAGGCCGCCGATAGCCGGAGGCAACGCCGCCAATAGCAAGCCCAGAAGGCAAAGCAGCCGATAGGAAGGCACAGGAGGCAACGGGGCCGAAAGCCTGGATGCAAATTTAAGCGATTATTCACAATCATTAGCAATTTTCGATATTTTTAACTTAATCCTTACGGGCGCCCGGAAGTCTTAAAAGATATGGAAATAATGAAAAGGTGCATAATGACAGCTCTGGCAGTGAGTGCCGGCGTGCTGTCGAGCGGAGCTAAAGGGAATGTAAGCGGCACGGTCACCAACAGCGATACCGGCGAGCCGATGGATTTCGTGACAGTCCAGATTTTCAACGCCAGCACGGGCAAGCCGCTGCAAATCAGCGGCGTCACCGACGATGATGGCGTATTCACCCTCAACAACATCCCCGATGGCAAATATCTGGTGAAGATCAGCAATGTAGGCTCCGTGAATCAGGAGCGGCCTGTAAGCATATCTGGCGGCGATGTGGATCTGGGCAACATCCGCCTTGCCGACGATGCCAAGGTGCTGAAGGAAGTGGTGGTGGAAGGCATCCGCAGCCAGATGCGATTCGACCTTGACAAGAAGATTTTCCAGGTAGACAGCAACATAGCCTCGGCGGGCTCGAGCGCCAGCGAGCTGCTGGAGTCGATACCGAGCGTGGAGGTGGACCAGGACGGTGCTGTGTCGCTGCGCGGCAACAGCTCCGTGACCGTATGGATAAACGGCAAGGACTCGGGCCTCACCGCCGACAACCAGGGTCAGATTCTCGAGCAGATTCCAGCCGAGAACATCGACCGCATAGAAGTGATCACCAACCCGAGTGCCAAATACAATCCCGAAGGCACGGCGGGCATCATCAACATAGTACTGAAGAAGAACACCCGCAGCGGCTACTTCGGCAGCGCGGAACTTGGCGCCAACACACGTGGCGGCGGCAACGCGTCGGTCAACATCAACTGGAACACCGGCAAATGGGAGACCTTCGCGAGCGTGGGCTTCCGCATGCGCCACAACACTGGCGGCTCGGTCATGAACCGCGACTTCCTCGACGGCAGCTACGTGCACAGCCGCGGCAAGAGCCGCAACCATGGCAACAACATCTTCTTCCGCCTGGGAGCCACCTACAACATCACCGATGCCGACGCGCTGTCGCTGAGTGGCTTCGGTATGTTCGGCCACCGCTACGGCCACAGCGACACATGGTATGAATCGACCATTCCCGGCCAATGGCTCACCGACGACCAGCTGAGCCGCAACCGCAGCGACAACCGCGGCGGCCATGCCGAGCTGGGATACATCCACAAATGGAGCGACGACCATAACCTGAGCGCCAATGTCAGCTTCAACCACTGGGGCGGCCCCAGCTGGAACTCCTACGCCGAAAACGAGACCTGGCCCGGCGACTCCACGGCCACCTCCTACCGTGAACAGGAGATGCCCGTGAACGTCAACTCATGGGAAGCCAAACTCGATTACACCAACAAATTCAATGACTACCTTAAGCTTGAGGCAGGCTTCAACGGCAACTACAGCCGCGAGAACACTCCCAACACCACCTGGCGCGGCCCCTCCTACGACAATGCTCCGCTTGCCGAGGAGCTTTTCAACCGCTTCATCTACGACAACAACATCTCGGCGCTCTACGTGACGGCCGGCGGCCGCACGGGCATCTTCAGCTATTCGGCGGGACTCCGCGCAGAAGCATGGCAGATAAGAGCCCGCAGCCTCGTATGGGGCCAGTCGGAACAGGATGCAGCCCCTTACAGGAAAAACAAATTCAGCCTCTTCCCGTCGGTGTATCTGTCGCTGGCACTTCCCCGCGACAACGAGCTGCAGCTCAACTACACGCGCCGCATACGCCGCCCGTGGGGCGGCCAGCTAAACAGCTTCATGAACATCTCCGACCCCACGTCCATCTCCTACGGTAACCCGGCACTGGAGCCCCAGTACTCCAACTCCCTGGAGCTCAACTACCTCAAGAGCTGGACATGGCACATGCTGTCGGTATCGGCCTACATGCGCCAGTCGTCGAACATCATGAACCGCGTGAGCTTCATGGATGGCGATATAATGTACTCCACATGGGCCAACGTGTCGGACCAGATCAACTCGGGCGTGGAGATTGTGGGCAAGAACTCGCTGTTCCGCAGTCATCTGGACCTGACCACCACCGTGAACCTCTACCACAGCCACATCGGCGCGTGGAGCTATACGATGACGGCACCGTCGGGCAAGCCCGTGAGCATGAACGGCAAGAAGCAGGACAGCTTCGCATGGGACGCCCGCATCATGGCCAACGTACGCCTCCCCTGGGACATCAGCTTCCAGGCCACGGGCCGCTATTCCTCGGAACACAAGACGGCCACCGGCTCCCATCAGGGAGGCTGGTCGGTGGACGCCGGGCTGAGGAAAGTGCTGGGCAACTGGTCGTTCGCCTTCAATGTCCGCGACATCTTCGACTCCCGCAAATGGAAGAACACAGTCAACGGCATCGACTATTCGGAATATACCGAGCGTTGGCGCGGGGGACGCAACTTCCGTTTCACCATCAAGTACAGCTTCGGCAACATGAAAGGCAAACGTCCGCGCAACGCCGAGCAGGAAATCCCCGAGTCGGGCAGCGGCTACGACCAGGAAAGTTTTTGACTCAACTGAAATTTGATTTGCCCATATGGGCAACAATGGCTAAATTTGCAGCTTGAACTATTGAAGTTGTTTCAACTAATTTACGTTTAAAGACTAATATAAGGGTAAACTTTATGGCAATCTTTATCAATATTTTGGGCATATTCGGCCGCTTTAATCGGAACCAACCGAGAGGTTGCTCCCTCATAAACCGACCAGATCTGCTCCAGAATATTAATAGATCTTACCATAAAAATTAGTCGAAACAACTTCATTTTCAGCACGTTCTTGAGGCGACTTGTGACATATATCGCGGCCGGGGTATTGACCTGCATGGCCTATTCGCAATACCAGGAGGGATTGCCGTCGCAACCTGCGCCGGCATCCGACTCCGTCGCCCTTCAGGACCTTGATGACCCTAAGAACCTTAAGGACCCTAAAGACCTTAAAGACACCGCCAAGACCTCCTTCTCCAAGATTGACCGCAACAGCCGCGACATCACCAGCACCGTCACTTTCAGCGCCAAAGACTCCCTGGTGCTCGAAAAAGGCAACAACGCCCACCTCTACGGCAACGGCACCGTAGAGTACCAGGACTTCAAGCTCAACTCCGCGGAAATAAAGATGGAACTCGACTCCAACACTGTCTATGCCAACGGGCTTCGAGACTCGCTTGGCAACCTGTCGGAGACACCCGTCTTCAAGGATGGCGGCGGCGAGTACGAGTCGGAGACCATGAAGTACAACTTCAAGACGCAGCGCGGCTACATCACAGGTGTGATCACCGAGCAGGACGAAGGTTATCTCACCGGCGGCAAGGCCAAACGCATGGAGGATGGCAGCTTCTACGTGCAAGATGGCAAATACACCACCTGCGAGGACCACGAGCATCCCCACTTCTACTTCAACCTCACCAAAGCGAAGGTGCGTCCGAAGAAAGATGTGGTGACAGGTCCCGGCTACATGGTGCTGATGGGCGTGCCGCTCCCCCTGGCACTCCCTTTCGGCTACTTCCCATTCAGCGAGAAATACTCATCGGGCGTGATTTTCCCCACCTTCGGCGACGACTATAACCGAGGCTTCTATCTGCGCGACGGCGGCTACTACTTCGCCATCAGCGACTATGTGGACCTCGCCCTCCGCGGCGAGATTTACACCAAAGGGTCGTGGGGCGTCTCGGCTTTCATGAACTATACCAAGCGCTACAAGTTTCACGGCACCTTCGACATCTCCTTCCTCAACACGGTGACCGGCGACAAGGGAACCCCCGACTATTCGCGGATGCGCAACTTCCAGGTGGTGTGGAGCCACACCCAGGATGCCAAGGCCAACCCCAACCTGAGCTTCTCGGCATCGGTGAACTTCGCCACCTCCGGCTATACGCGCAACGACCTCAACTCATACTACAACAATTCCTTCACCGAGAACACGAAATCGTCGACAGTGAACCTCACCTACCGCTTCCCGGGCACAAAATGGAGCATATCGGCCACGGCCAACATAGCTCAGCGCAGCCAGGACTCCACACTGTCGGTATCGTTTCCCAATCTGACGGTGACCATGGCGCAGCTTGCCCCCTTCAAGCGCCGCCGCGCCGCCGGCGCCGAAAGATGGTACGAGAAGATAAAGATGTCGTACTCGGGGCAGTTCCAGAACTCCCTTACGGCCGGCCAAAATGAATTTTTTAAGAAAAATCTGCTGAAAGACTGGCGCATGGGCATGAAGCACTACGTGCCCATATCGGCCACATTCTCCCTCTTCAAATACCTGAACATAAGCCCGACAATCACGCTCAACGACCGCATGTACACCAGCAAGGTACGCCGGCAATGGGACACTCAGGCATCCCGCGAGGTCACCGACACCACCTACGGCTTCTACAACATCTTCGACTTCAACGTGGGCATAGGCTTCGACACGAAGGTATACGGCTTCTGGAAACCGGCCAAATTCCTGGGCGACAAAATCCAGATGGTGCGCCACGTGCTGACGCCTACGGTCAGCTTCAACTGGAACCCGGACTTCGGGGCTCCCGGATGGGGCATCTACAGCTATTACATAATGACCGACCAGGCGGGCAACCAGCAGCGGCGCAACTACTCCTACTTCAACCATGGCATCTTCGGCGTCCCCTCGGCGGGCAAGAGCGGCGCCGTATCCCTCACGCTGGCCAACAACCTCGAGATGAAGGTCAAGAGCGACAAAGACACCACCGGCTTCAAGAAAATCTCGCTCATAGAGAACCTGTCGCTCTCGCAGAGCTACAACTTCGCCGCCGACTCCCTGCGGCTCAGTCCGCTGCAGGTAAGCGCCACCTTCAGGCTGCTGAAGAATTTCAATCTCAACCTCAACACCACGTGGGACCCATACGTATACCGTCCCGACGAGTTCGGCAGCGTAAGGCAGGTCAACAAATTCCGCTGGAACGAGCACCAGGGACTTCTGAAGCTGTCGTCGTTCGCCACTTCTTTCTCATATACATTCACCAACGACACCTTCCGGCGCAAGAAGGATACTGGAGGGAACCGCAAGGGGTATGGCGGCGATGACGACGAAGATGATGAAGGCCTTACGGAGGACGAGAGTTTCAGCGGTATGGCCGACCGGCGGCGCAACCGTCGCGAGGAAAAGGAAGGGAACGAGAGAGACAGCGACGGCTACGAGAAATGGCAGTTCCCATGGAGCCTGTCGCTTAACTACTCGGTAAGCTACGGCTACGGCGACTACAACTACGAGAAACTCGACTACAACGGGCGGTGGATGCAGAACCTGTCGATCAGCGGGTCAGTACGCCCCACGCCGGGGTGGAACTTCTCCTTCTCGGCGAGCTATAACTTTGAGCTGAAAAAGCTTGCCTACATGAACTGCTCCATCAGCCGCGACCTGCACTGCTTCACGATGTCGGCGAGCTTCGTGCCTGTGGGACCCTACAAGAGCTACAACTTCCACATCGCGGTGAAATCGTCGCTGCTCAAAGACCTCAAATGGGACCAGCGGTCGCACAACAACAACGGTATCCGCTGGTACTGACCGGAGTAAAAAACAGGTAAACTTTGTGGATACGGGGATTTTTTGCTAATTTTGTAAAAAATTGGCAAGGATGGCCACAAACTTGTTAAGCGAACTGAGGGGGCTTCATAGCCGTCTTGAGGGAATAGAGGGGAGGCTACGGACCCTGGAGGCCCGCAACCGTGCGCTCGAAGAGGAGAATGCGGAGCTGCAGCGACAGCAGCGGGAGGCATATGCGGCCCGCGACAATGCGCTCCTCGACTGCGAATATCTCCAGGTGTCGCACAAACTCGCCGACAGTCCCGACACACTCGCTGACACAAGACGCCGAATCGCCGGTTTGATCCGCAACATCGACCGTTGCCTTGACATGCTCAAGGAATGAGGAGCGACAGGTGACATGTGTAACCAGCATCAGTGAAAGCTCTGCGATGAACGACACGGAAAAGATAAAGATGTACCTCAATATAGGCGGCTGCCAGATACCGGTGACCGTCCCCTACTCCCAGCAGGAGTTGAACCGCGATGTGGAGAAGCAGGTGGAAAGCCTCTACACCTCATGGCGGCACCAGTTTACCAAACGCACCGACCGCGAGATTCTCGCCATGGTGGCATATCAGTTTGCCTTCCACTATGTGGAGCTGCTTCAACGCTACAACCAGGCGTCAGCTATGGCAGACGAATGCGCGGCCATTCTCGACAGAATGGAGAAAATGACAGAGGAGGACTCCTCCAGCGCCGCTGAATAACGGGCACATCATATCCTTCCATCCATTTCATCCATCTCATTTCAAGACATGCCGCAGGCAGCCCACGCGGGCCGTCGGCTTCGATGTATGCGCAAATCAACGAAGTGTACAGAACGTAAAACCATGAAACATAAAACAGATAGATAATGGAAACAGCGATATGGATAATAATAGCTGCAGCGGCAGCGGTAGAGGGTTATATCCTGGCGAGCGTGCTGAGCCGTCGGAATGCCCAGAGCCGCGCCAACAGCATCACGGCGGATGCGCGGCGTGAGGCCGACAACATCAGGGACAAGGCCCAGCTGCAGGCCAAGGAGGAACAGATGAAGATTCTCAACGATGCGGAGCGCACCGCGCAGCAGAAGATACAGAAGGCCCAGAACATAGAACAGCGTGCCCGCCAGAAGGAGAACGAGGTGCGGCAGACGGCCAACGAGAACAACCGCCGGCGCAAGGAGCTTGACGCCACGCAGCGCACCCTCGACGAACGCGCCCTCCAGCTCGACGGCCGCCAGCAGGAACTCGATACCCTCACCAGAAAAGCCACCGAGGAACTGGAGCACATCTCGGGTCTCAGCGCCGACGAAGCCCGCGAGAAACTCGTGGAGTCGATAAAGGACGAGGCCAAGACCCAGGCCGCCGGATACATCAACGACATCATGGACGATGCGAAGATGACGGCCACTCGCGAGGCCAAGCGCATAGTGATACAGAGCATCCAGCGCGTGGCCACGGAGACCGCCGTGGAGAACTCGGTGACGGTGTTCCACATCGACAACGACGAAATCAAGGGACGCATCATAGGCCGCGAGGGCCGCAACATACGTGCCCTGGAGGCTGCAACCGGCATAGAGATTATCGTCGACGACACCCCCGAGGCCATAGTTCTCAGCGGCTTCGACCCCGTGCGCCGCGAGATTGCCCGTCTCGCCCTGCATCAGCTCGTGACCGACGGACGCATTCACCCCGCACGTATCGAAGAAGTGGTGGCAAAGGTACGCAAACAGGTGGAGGAAGAAATAATAGAGACAGGCAAACGCACCACCATCGACCTTGGTATCCATGGACTGCATCCCGAGCTCATAAGAATGGTGGGCAAGATGAAATACCGTTCGAGCTACGGTCAGAACCTGCTTCAGCACAGCCGTGAGACAGCCAACCTGTGTGCTGTCATGGCGAGCGAGCTTGGCCTCAACCCGAAGAAGGCGCGTCGCGCCGGCCTACTCCACGACATAGGCAAGGTGCCCGACGACGAGCCGG